>DASXEJ010000378.1 GCA_036490175.1 Pirellulales bacterium
CCAAGTTCTCCCGGACGACCTTTTCGACCTCGATGATTCGTTCCTCGGTGGCCTCGATGCGAGTACCACTGGGCGCACGCACGTACATTTCAAATGCGCCCGCGTCGACCTCGGGAAAGAATTCGCGACGCAGCCGCGTGCCTACCAGGCCTACCACGACCACGAGCAGCACAAATGCCGCGGCGACTGTCGCCTTGCGGCGATCCATCACCCAATCGAGCCGGCGTGTGTACCAGGCGATGCCCGCGTTGATGGCCAACTCCCAGCGGGCGAATGCGGCACTTAGCAGGCGCACCGGCGCCGCGATAAATGCCCAGCGACCTTTCGATTCGACAGGAACCGTCCCGTGATCGGCCGTATGGGGCTTGAGCCATGAGGCACAACGCGATGGTACGAAAGATCGCGACAAGATGTACGCCGCGATCATGGAAAATGCCACGGCCAATGCCATCGGACGGAACAAGAACTCGCCCAAGCCAGGCATTAACGCCAGCGGTGCCAAGACGAGCAATGTGCAACAACTGGCCACCAGTTCGGGCATGGCCACTTCGCTCGCGCCTAGGTAAGCGGCTTCCGAAGTATCGCGCCCTAGTCCCAAGTGACGATGGGTATTTTCCAGGCAAATGATGGCGCTGTCGACTAGTGGTCCAATGGCCAGCGACAGCCCGGCCAGCGTCATCACGTTAATCGTGTTGCCCGAATAATACAGCGCCGTGATCCCGGCCAGCACCGCGATAGGAATTGTCAGAATCGCGATCAGCGTCATACGCCATTCGCCTAAGAACAACAGGATCACAAGCGAGCAGAGTATCGCTCCGAGTACCCCTTCCTGAATCAAGCTTTGGATGCTCTTTTCGACGTACACCGATTGATCCATCACGGGCGTCAGCTTGATGTTCTCGCGGCTGAGTCGCTGTTGGATATCAGGGAGGGATTTCTTGACGTTCGCCACGACATCCAGAGTGCTCGCCCCTAGTTGCCGATAAATCGGCACATAGACCTGCCGCCGTCCGTTGACGCGCACCACGTTCGTCTGGATAAAACTGGCGTCCTTGGGTGTCGCAACGTCGCGCAGGTAGGTGGCGTTGCCGTGCTGAATTCGCAGGGGAATATCCCCCATGCGCTCGACCATGTCGTACATGGAATTGGAGTCGATCGCGTAATCCGTATCGCCAAACTTCGCGTCGCCGGTCGGCAAGAACAAGTTCGAGTTATCGAGCGCGTTCATCACATCCACCGGCGACAGGTTTCGCGCCTGTAGTTTCTGCCGGTCGAGGTAGGCGATCACCGCCCGCACCTTACCGCCGTACACAACCGGCGCCACCGCGCCGGGCAGGCTCATGACCATCGTGCGGACTTCGAACCGCCCAATGTCGTACAGGATCGACTCCGGTTCATTTTCACTATCGAGCGCCACGATGCAGGCCGGGACCGTGCTGGTGGGGTCGAATGGCAGGATCACCGGCGGCAGCGTTCCCGGGGGCAAATTGGGAGCTTGCATCGAGGCCAGCGAATTCGACTGCGTTAGCGCACCGCTGGGATCGACGTCGCTGCGAAAGTAATTCCGCACGATGCTGGCGCCCGTGATCGAGCGTGACTCCTGCCGTCGCATCCCTTCGGCCTGGCCCGTGCCACGTTCAATACGACTGGAAAGATCTTTCTCGACCGTAGCGGCCGGCATGCCGCCATAGAAGGTCAGCACCTGCACAGCCGGGCTGCGAAACACCGGCAGAATGTCGATGGCGATCTGCTTGGCACTAAGAATGCCAATCACCACCACCGCCAACATCGTGACGGTGACAGCCACCGGGTTGCGCAGCGATGCTCGAATCAGACCGTTCATGTATCGTTCTTTGCCGCGGCGGTGGTTTGCAACAGCCGCGACTTCTCGTTCTGTGATTTAATGGGATTTCTGCGCTGCCGGTTTATCGGCCGCTACCGTGACGGGCATGCCATCGCCCAGCGTGCCGCGATAATGGATAACGACCTCATCCGTGGGCTTGATGCCGCTGAGGACTTCCATTTGCAGGCCGTCGTCCTGGCCGATGTCGATCGGTGTCAGCACTGCCTTGCCGGCACGCACGATATATACCTTGCCTTTGTCGTCGGTCGTTTTGCCGACCAAGGCGCTCGCCGGGATGGTGAGCGCCGTCGACGGTGGCGCCAACTGAATGGTCGCACGGCCATACATCCCTTCGCGTAGCAAGTCCTTGTCGTTCGGCAGGTCGATCTCGACCCGCATCGTGCGCGTCTGCGGATTTTCCGAGTCGGCCACACGCGACACCTTGCCCGAGAACATTTTCCCTGGCAAGGCGTCGATTTCGACCGTCGCATCGTCGCCGACATTTGTAAATGGCACGTCGCGATCCGGCACCTGCATAACCACGCGGACAACATCAGTCCGCGCAACGGTCAACAACGGTACATCGCCCCCTTGATCGGCAGCACGAATAAATGATCCGGGGTGAAATTTACGCAGGGTGACCACGCCATCGTACGGAGATTCGATCCGCGTGTAATCCAACATCACCTTCTGCTTGGCCAATACGGCTGCCGCAACTTGCACCTCGGTTTCCGCATGCTGCACGTCGGCTTTGGCCTGCGCGATGCGCGCGGTCGCGGCATCGGCTTCGGCCTTGGATTTTTCCACGGCTGCATGCGCAGCTAACTCGGCAGCGCGGGCGGCTTCCGTGGCATCCTGCTTTTCGTCGACCAGTCGCCTGTCAATCGACTTCAGTTCCAGCAGTTCTTCCATGCGACGATATTCTTTACTGCGGTAAACGCGCTGCGCGGTGGCACGCACGACATCCGCCTCCATCTGCTTGACGGTCGCCGTTGCAGCGGCCGCTTCGGCCTGGCTAGTATGCACGTGGGCCTGCATTTGGGCCACCACGCTCTGAGCGCGTTCCAGCGATGCCGCCGCTTCTTGCACGTCGGTTTCCAATTCCGGCACGCTGATAATGGCCAACACCTGGCCTTGCTTCACGCGATCGCCAATGTCGACATTCTGCTTCCCGAGATATCCAGAAGTCTTTGCATATAGCTCAGCGTACTGAAAGGCATGCACAGATCCTGGTTGGGTCGTTTTGCGTCCCAGACCATGTTGCGAGGGCTTCACGACCTCGACGCTCACGGCTTCCCCTTGTTGTTCATCCGTTTGCGGCTGAGCGGCTGCGCTTGTCGCGGCGCCGCTGGCACCTTGGGCTGGGCCCGAGGGAGCAACGTCCCCCTCGACCCGCCATGCGAATAGGGCGATAGCCATGACGCACACCAGCGAAGCGGCGGCGATCCGCCACGGATATCGCGGCGTGAATGATACCAACCGCCTTGTCCAGTCGCGCGCCGCAGTTAGCTCACCGGCGCGAGGCAGAATTCCACCGTGATGGAGCGGCTTGGGATGTGACCCACTTTCCACGCGCATTTTTGCCACGCTCGTACTCCCCAAAGGCTTCATGCGGCCCTGAAATACTCAAGGCCGCATCGCAAAACGCCATCCGTCGCTCGAGCCTCACAGCGCAACATCGATGCACTTAAAATGCCTGCGACGTAGCTTGACCACGTCGACCCGAAGCGCGCAACGGTTAATCGAGGTATCCGCGAGAACGATCAACAGCGCATAGGCAGAATGCGCTGCGATCCTCCGATTACAGATGCCGCGTCATAAGCTGCGGGCACGCGATGCGGGCGAGCGGGAGAGAGAAATCTCACCATCGAAGAGGCGCCCCAAAATCCTGCGCGCTCGTCCCGTGGGGCTGACGTTGAACATATCGAGCCGGTGGTTTGCTCGGCCAAGGCCGCCTTGGCGGCCACTTCGGCTGCTGACTCCACCCGCCGGGCACGCTTGGCGCGGGCGGCCGCCCCGGCGGCGTTCATGGGTAGCGGCATGCGGATCGACATCCCGCACACCGCCAAAACGACGGCGGCGCCGGTGATCACGCGTACCAGTGAACTAGGGCAAATACTGCGCATACCACCACGCTTGAGAAGCTCGGCCTAACCAGTGCCTCAGGTCAAGCCTACCACGGCCAGGGAAATCCGACCGCTAACAATTCCCTAATAATACGCCGCCCCGTGCCGGGGGTCAACGCAACGCCAGAAGGTGATTGATGATACGGCCCCTGCAACTGCTCAAATGCGTCACTTTCGATGTCGAAAAGCGGGAACACCAGAACTCGCCACGATGTCCCCGCCGCACGATGCCCACGGTCCCAAAGCTACGGCGCGGCCAGAGGTTCGGCGACGGACGTTCGCGTCGTATTGGGAACCTCTTGCGGCGGCGAAGTGGGGACCGCCACGATGGGCGGCCAGCCCAGCGCCACGAACAGTCGGAATTCGGCCTGGTTGTAGGCGACTGTGGCTCGAATCAAGTCTTCGCGCGCGTCGACCAGCAAATCGATCAAGTTCAATGCTTCGATGGGCAGGCCTTCGCCGCCGCGCGCGCGACGCACTTCTTCGACAAAACCCAACTCAGCGGTGCGCAACTGCAGGATCGCAAACTCAACCTCGCGACGACGTGCCGCGCAGTCGGCCTGGGCCGAAGCGACTTCTCTGCGAACCTGGTTGAGCATGCGAATGCGATTGGCCACGGATTGCCCTACTTCGGCCCGCCGTTGCCGCCATAGACTGACATTACCCATACCTGCGTTTTGCAGCGTCCAGAGGGCCATCACGTCAAAGTCATTGCGGCCAGAGAAGCTGCCGTACGTAGGATCCACAAGCGCACTGCCACCGCCAAACGTGCCGCTGCTGAAGCCCATCGACATCGTCGGCAACAGCGGGCGCATTCGTTCTTGCCGGTAGCGCACTTCGGCCGCGCTGACTTCGCTCGAACGAGCCCCCAATTCGGGTCGAAAACGGATCGCCGTTTCGACGAGACTTTCCAACGGCTCGTTGGGGTTGACCAGTGTCACGATCGCCAGCGGCCGGCCTGGCGCTCGCAGGGCAACCGACGGGTTTAATTGCAGCAATTTGGAAAGCCGTGCCGCGGCGACCGCGATATCCCCCTCGGCGGCTTGCACGCGTGCCCGCAATAATAATGCCTCGCTGCGTGCGCGATTGGCATCGGATTCACGTCCCTGCCCGGCTTCGGCAAAGGCCAACGTGGCACGCACGATCTCGGCCATGTCGAACTCCGAATGACGCAAGGCGGCAAACCAGGCCTCGGCGCCGACCAGTTCCAAGTACTGCGTGCTGACGTCCAGCAAGATCGAATTAAATGTGGCGCGAACGTCATATCGACTGGCAGCGACGAACTGCCGCGCGGCCAGCGGCTGGTAAATAACGTCGGCGACAGGCGCAAAAATGCTCACCGCGGGAATATTGACCGTACCGGCAGCCGCCACTGCGGCACCGCCCCCTACGTACAACGATGCCTGGCCGGGCACGGTCATGACGTTGCCGTCGGCACTTTCGACCGAGCCATTATGAAAATGCGCCGTCGTTCCGGCATTCAAACTCGGCACCGCGATCACGCGCGCTTGCAGCAGGTTGGCCATTCGTTCTTGCACGACCTGCCGCGCCCAACCGATGGTTGGGTTCTGCCGCGCTGCCAACTGCCAGGCCATGGCCAAATCGATGGGCATGACCTCGACAGGCGCGGGTTGCGTCGGCGGATACACCTGAGGATTTCCTTGCGCGACACGCGACACGGCAGGAATCGGCAGACGAACCGCCACGGGACTCTGACTTTGCGCGGATGCCGCTGAGCACAGACCGCAGGCAATCCCTAGCGCGCAGAATGCCACCCTCCACGCCGCGCGGCGGCGCAGAAACGCAAACAGCGCTTGGGCAGGCTTGCGCGAGGTCAACTACTGGTCCTTGGGTAACGAACTAATCCGGGCACGAGCTCTTGCTCAGAGAGTGCCCTGCGAACGGAAATTTGCAGACGAATGCGCCCGCTTGAAATGATGGGGCTATGGTTGAGGAATTGCAGGCGGGACAGCAGGCAACGGTTCGGGCGCCCCTGGCAGGACAACTTCGGCTCCTGGGCCAGGGGGTGCCGGCGCGGTACGGGCCAACATGTCGGCACGTGGCTGACCTAAGGCCACGTACAACCTCACCTGGGCCACGTTGAAATCCACGATCGAATTCAGGTAATCGATCCTGGCACGCGCCCACAGCCGCAGGTTGTTCAACGTTTCGATCGGCAAGCCTTCGCCGTTGCGGGTCCGCAACAGATCTTCATGAAAACCGGCCTGTCCGCTGCGCGTGGCCTGTTCGTTCGTGCCGATTTGCGCATATCGGGCCATCGACAAGGCATACGATTCGGCCACGTCGGCGCGGGCCTGATTGAGCACGATCAGGAATTGATAGTCATTTTGCCCCAGGCGAGCCCGCGCGGCGTCGATCAACGCGATGTTGCCGTAACCAAGATTCTGCAAGGTCCAATAACCGATGGCATCGAAATCATTGCGGCCACTGAAACTGCCAAAGCGCGGGGCCCCGGTAGACTCCGAGATAATATTGCTGCCGCCCCCGAACGTACCGGCGCTAAAACCGATGAACACGTTAGGCGAAAACGGCAAAAGTCGCGAGGCTTGCAACGACAGGAACGTCTCGCGGATCGCGGCCCGGCGCTCTGCCAGGTCAGGTCGTTGCAACATCGCCATGGCCACCAACTCGTTCAGTGGGATCGGCTCTGGCACAATCGGAGTCGGCACGACCCAACCGTCTGTGACGTGCAGGCGCACGGATGGATCGAGATTCAATATCTGGCAGAGCCGGGCTGATGCCACCAGGATCCGCCCTTCGGCGCCGAAAACATCGACCTGGCGCTGCGCGAGTTCCGTGGCGGCACGTTCGGCATCTGCCTGCCGTCCCTCGCCGACTTTGGCGAAGGCCGCCGTGATGTCGGCCACCACGGCCGTATCGTTGCGAATCTGCACGTAGACGGCGCGCAGCCCTTCGGCACGCATCAATTCATAGTAGGCCGTGCCCACGGCTCCCAGGATGTCGTTATTCGTTTGCCTGTTGGCAAATTCTTGCTCGCGCAGCACCTGCCGGGCCACGAGTATGCCGTAAATCGTGTTCGAGACGTTCACATTCCAAACGACACCGGGAATGTTCACCGTGCCCGAGCCGACGGCATTAGCCCCCGCCCCGACATACAGCGAGCTGCGGCTGACGCGCAGGATGTCGCCGGGTGTCTCCTGCAAGCTGCCCGAGTGCGAATCGAAGTTCGAGCCGGCGTTGAGATTCGGCAGGAGCTGCGCCGCGGCCAACTGTCGCAAGGCCGCGGCCTCGACGACGCGCTGCCTGGCAAGGAACAAGTCGGGGTTCCGCACGCCCGCCAGGCGCACGGCGGCTGGTAAATCGATCGGGGCGAATTGATCTGCGAGTAGCGATTGCTGAGAGCGCGGGACGGCCTCAACAACGGGCGCCCCCGCGGGACTTGCTACGTCCTCCACCGCCGGAGGCTGAACAGCCACAACGGCGCGGACCACGGGCGTGGGGGGCGCAGCCCCGACGGCGGAGCCAAGTCCAAGAGCAATCGCGGTTGCCGCCAGCAGCGTCGTGGGGAGACGCCGGAAGTGCTTTGTCCGATGGACGATCGCCATAACTGCCAATCTCGTAAGCCGAGGAAAATCCGTTCCCATCGAACCCATCGGAACGATTCACACAGACGGAACATGACGGTCCGATGCGCGTGCATAACCGTTACAACAGGCAGACGCCTGGAGAAGCCCGGCAAGATGCGCCCAGCTATTGCCGCTAGCGTACCGGAAGAGAGAGGGGCAGCCCGCGGACTCATTCGAGCTCGCTTAGCACCCCCACGGCAGCCACCCAGAAGATCACGACGCAGGCCATCAGTGCCCAACCCACGGCAGATCGAAACCCCAAAAGCGTGGCCAAAGCTGCGACCAGTAATAATGCCAGTATCGTGGTGCAAAGTTTCATGGTCGCTGTGCTCACGGTTCGCGTGTGTTCGTAGAAAGCCCCTGCCGGCAATCCGTTCGCTGTTTAGTGGGCGGGCGCGAGCTTCATTTCGACTTGGGGAAGGGAGTTATTTGCCCAGCGGCCGGTGGCATGCGCAGGTACTCCACGCGCTCGCTGGCCCCCTTGAGCCCCCGATAGCAGACGCGAAGAAACCAACCCACATTCGGTATCAGGACCTGTTGCATGGCACGCTCCCGTTCGCTGTCAGAGGATCGCTTTCCGGGCCGACGTTCTCGGCCTCTACTCTGAAAAGCGAATGAGCGGTCCGCCGGTGACGCGCCTTTTTCGAGGAAAGCTGGCAAGAACGCGCAGCGAGCCAGAATCACCGCGCGACGGGGCCGCCGCCAGAATGGGAAAATTGCCCTACAGGGCAGGAACGGGCCCGGAAATCGAAGAACGATTACCGGCCGCCCGCGATTGGGCGGTTTAGAAATGCCGAGTCGCGCCGCTGCAATCAGAAAGCGTTACGGGTCGAGCGAAGCCGTCCGGACGGTATAGTCGTTGGCGCTCCAAAACAGCGCGTCGCCCTTTTGAGAGATAATAGGCGTGCCCATCATCTTCCCGCCCATCACCTCGAATCGTTTCACTTCCGCGCCCGATTCCAGGTCGATGACCGCGACCTGGTTGTCGGGCAGGTCGTGCGCGATCCGGCTACCGTTGCCGGCCACCACCGCCCAACGGGCGTGCTCGATCGTCCGCCGATGTATCTCGCGTCCGCTATCACTTTCGATCGCAACGAACTCGAACTTCAAGGTGGGAGGGGATCTGGTTTGCATTTCCGAGGTCAGCACGTACACAGAGCTGTCATCTGATGACACCGAGAGACTAGACGGATGCCGGGCTCCGAGTTGCGCTGACGCAATTCGCGAGCCATCGTCCGCGTTCCAGATCTCGAGCAGCGTGTCATTTTTTTTCTTGTCGTTAGCATCCGTGATGCTGACGTTGGCCGTCGTCGCTAACCGTGAGCCGCCCGGCCCGAATTCCGCGCGTACGATTCGGTTCTCCGTGTCGAGCGACAGGGATTCCTGGCCGTTGAACAAAAACTCTTTCTTGTCGGCTGGCTTTAGCCCGTCGCGAAGCAAATACTTCGCGTCCCCCTGTCCCCACCAGCCCGCCACGAATTCGGGCGGCCGTGGCTTGGCCTTGGTGGCACGAGACTTGGATTTGCGACCGGCCGCCGGCGCCTGCTTGGAGAGATCCTCAGGCGGTTTGATCTCGGCAAATTTCTGCGCTGGCGGCACCTCTTGGCCGTCCTCGAGATTGATCGCAACGGCGCCACGGCCGGGGCCTGTAAAGACAAATCGTCGTCCGTCATTGGAAAAAGAGAATACGTTCCCTGGATTGCCCACGAGTTGCTGATCGAACGCGATTCGTCGCAGCGACTTGGATGCCAGATCAAAAACCGTCAACTCGTTCGTGTTATCGAGACAACCCAGCATCCGGTTGTCAGGGGATGAAACCAGGTGTGGATAACCGCGGGCACGAAACAATAATCCGCGTGAATCAGGCGCGGGTTGATCGATGCTGTGAATGTGAACTGCGTTCCGGCCATCGGCGAGGGCGAAGTGCTTTCCGTCAGGAAACATCACGGCGTCGTGCACACTGGCCGCGAGAGACGTTTTGCCCCGTTCGCCAGTAACCAAATCGCGGGCAAATAGCTCGCCACTAACAGACTCCAGCAGACAACTCATATCGGGCGCTACCGCCACGGGGTAATCAAGCTGGACGACGGCCGGCAGCGGCATGCCGGAATCCGTATCAAAGGACTCGAGAATATACTCGTTCCCCGGCGCTTCCTGGGACGAATTGGCAACCACGGCGTACACAATCTTGCTGTCACTCGAAAAGCCCACGCGTTTGCAAGAACCTCCTAAGCGTGCCGAGAAAAGCACGGCACGCTTATCGACCGAGATGACGTACAGCTCCGCCATTTTGCTGCGGGTAACAATGGCGACCAGCTCGCCGTTCGAACTGAATTCGGCGAAGAATGCCGACTTGCGATCGAGTTCTGGGAAAGTGAACTGCTCGTTACCGACGCGCAGTTTGACCTGTTGATGTTCACAGATGGACGTCACGACTTTCGACTTCGAATCAACCGTGGCGGCCAGCACGTGTTCAAGCTTGTCGTGAGGTACCGGAATATCTTCCAGCGTCTCGGTCGATCGAATGTGAAAACTTCCCTGAAGATACTCGCGGCAAGTTAGATACTGGCCGTCCCCCGAGAACCGGCATCGCCAAAGCGATCCGCCCGGAGTTAGGACTTCTGCGTTTATGACCTTGCGCGTGCGCGCGTTCCAAATGGCCAGGCCGGCTTGCACGTCGACGCCTGCCACCAAATCACCACCGGGATGCACGGCCAGGCCCGTGTAGCCAGAACCGCCGCCGTTCATCATTACCATGCCCCGGCCTGCCTGAAACAATTCCGTTCCGGCCAGCGACCCTTTGGATGCCTGGCGCTTTGGCGATGGAGACTTTGGTTCCACGGGATCGGCCGCCGGCCTGATCGCCGTGGTCTCAGTTGCTGCCGCTGGCCGCGCCGTGGGAGTGCCCGCCACGCTGACCGCGCTGGCCGGTCGCGAAGTGGGCCCCCAGGAAACGATCTCTCCTCGATAGCGCCGTTCGTCAGGGCCCTCTAAATAGTTGACGGCCGCGATCAACTCGCGATCGTCGGCACTAAAGGCCACGGCGGGAAACTCGCAGGCCGCACCTGTCACCAATTTCAATACCTGGCGCCATGAGCGCGTTTCCCAAATCCCCACCGCCCCAGGCGTGCCATCGCCATCGACATGCGAGTAACGGTAGTACTTACCGCTAGCGACGGCCAGACGCTGGTCGTCGCCAGAAAACGCCAGGCCGGTGATGCCGCGCGTATGGGCGGAAAAAACCTGCTGCTGCGACCATGTCGCCACATCGTAAATCGTCACCAGTCCCGAGGAGTCGCCCGTTGCCGCCAGCCGGCCGTCGTGGCTGAAGGCTATCCGCATCAGCGCGCCGGCCGGCACGTGTACGACGTCCAGGTTTGTCTGCCAAGGATCCCCCACGGGCACATTCGCAATCGGCACCGGATCACCGCCGTTTAAATCCCAACGATACAGCGCGTCGTTCGCGATCAGATACAGTTCCTCTTCGCCACGGAACGCGATACTACGCACGTCACTTAATGGCCCTTTTCCATGGGTCCCTTTCCTGGATGTCCGATCGTCCGGAACGCTCAACTCACGCTCGACGGCGCCTGTCGCAAAATCGCCAATGACAACTCGAAGGTCTTTTAGAGGAAACAGTACGGCGAAACGCCGGCCGGACGGCGAGGCGGCGATGCTTAGGAGCAATCCGTTGATCGATGAATCCTGCCGGGACATGTCTTCAGAGAAAAGAACAACGTCCTTTTCTTCCGACGGGTTAACGATTCCGTGAGAGGTCGTGCCGTAGCCATGGTCTACCGCGGCCGCCAGGCGGCCTGTAGCACCCGACGAAATCAGGCCGCGGACCGCAGTCGGCAGTGACGCTACAACGCGATCCCCCTGCGGCGCGTTCAGATTCCAGACCTTCAATTCGCCCGACTCGTCGACCGTGGCCAAGTGCTCTTTATCGCCCGACAACCGCACCGCTTCGATCTTGGCGGCGTGCCCTTTCCATTGCGCGATGACGTGATGGCTATTCGCATCCCACATCTGCACGACATTA
>DASXEJ010000379.1 GCA_036490175.1 Pirellulales bacterium
GCCCGCAGCTTTGAGCGCTCTCATTGGTCACGAACTGTCAGGTGGCCGCAAAGGACGTGCCGAACCTGCTGGGGCATCGTTACGGAAGCGCAATGCTCGAAGTCCTCCGTGCAAGCGCGGCAGAAGTCGCCGATATCACCCAGCTTCGGACGCTTGCTCCCGAGGTCTGCTCCAGTGCGGCTTGGTCGAAAGTCCGGCGGATTTGCATGAACTGGCGCCGCACTTAGATTCAGTGGCATTCCGATTGCTTCGTTAAATGCAGAGATTCGACGACTGGGAATGACGGGTCTATCCTCGCTCGCCTCAGGGTCAAGTTGCGCGATTCGGAGCCATCTAGTACGGCGGACGTTCACACTGTTTCACATTTCCTCTGATTCTTTGGTGCGGAGCGCCTGGCTGCCGGCTGGCTAGGCCCGCACCGAGGACGAGAATTGCTTTTCGATGCTCATATCCTAAAGCGAATTTGATTTCAGGAAGGTAAGACAATGATCATGGAATTATTGCCTGCAGATGTGCACAACCAACGCACCATTAGTCAGGGCCATCCGCCGAACTGGAGGAACCCACCCGGTGGCGACTACGATCTCGTGGTCATCGGCGGTGGTCCAGCGGGGCTCGTCGCCGCACAAGTAGCAGCAGCGGACGGCCACCACGTCGCCATGACGGAGACGCGCTTGACTGGTGGAACATGTGTCAACTTCGGCTGTACGCCCAGCAAGGCATTGATCCGCTGTGCACGCGCCGCCCACGAGGCCGGACGGGGCGCCGATTTCGGCTTCGGGCTCAGTTCAGCCCCGCACGTGGATTTCGCCAAGGTCATGGAACGCGTCCGCCGCATCCGATCCATGAGCAGCGCTGGGGACGCGGTCCAGGTGTTAGTGGATGCCGGGGTAGATGTCTACTTAGGCCAAACTGCATTTATCAAACCGAACGCCGTAGCGGTGGATGGTCATGAGCTGCGTTTCAAGAAGGCGGTGATTGCGACCGGCGCCCGTCCCGTACCGCCGGCCATCGAGGGACTTAAAGACGGCGAGTATCTAACCAACGAAACGGTGTTCTCGCTAACCAAGCTGCCCCAGAAGCTGGTGGTGTTGGGTGGCGGACCGATGGGCAGTGAATTGGCCCAGGCTTTTCGCCGGCTCGGTGCTGACGTAGAACTGGTGCAGTCTGGGAGCAGTCTGCTGCCGAAAGACGAGCCGGAAGCGGGAGAAGTGCTGCGCCGCCAATTCGAGCGCGATGGCATCGGACTGCATTTCGAATTCAGGGCAGTTCGGGCGGAAAATGGACGGCTGACGATAAAGCGTAAGACCGAAACGCGGGAGCTTGAATATGACAAGCTTCTGCTGAGCATTGGTCGCAAGGCCAACGTCGACAATTTGGGCCTGGAGGCGGCAAACATACGAGTCAAAGACGGTGCCGTCGAGGTCGACGGGAGTTTGCGGACGAGCAACCCAGACGTTTACGCCGCTGGCGATGTGGCGTTCCCGGAAAAGTACACGCACGCCGCGATGGCGACGGCGCGCTTGTGCGTGGCCAACGCCCTTAATGGAGCGAACCGATTGACACGAGAGTTGGTCATCCCGCACTGCACGTACACCGATCCCGAGGTGGCCAGCGTGGGCTTGACCCCGGTTCGAGCGGTCGAGGAGGGCATCTCCCTGGAGACCCACCGCCTGGAGCTTGCCAAAGTGGAACGGGCCTTTATCGATGGTGAGGAAGAGGGGTTCGCAGCGCTCTACACGCGCAAAGGGAGCGGCGAGATCGTCGGCGCAACCCTGGTGGCTGCGCATGCAGGGGAGATGATCAGCGAGTTGACGCTGGCTATCACGAACAAGCTGACGATGAAGGCACTAGCGGAGACGGTACACTGCTATCCAACCCAGGCAGAGGTGTTTCAAAGAATCGCGCTGTCGTATAAGCCAGAAAAGCTGATGTCCGGACGCCCGAAAGATGCTGTCCATTCCAGTTCCGTCTGAGGCAGGACATGTGGAGTCGCGGTCGGAGATGAAGCAGTTACGACGAGCACCTCTTCAGTGTTGAGTAGCGCCCACTCTCACAAACTCTCGGCAACCACTCTCGCCGATTTCTGCTCGAAACCGTCCTTTCCAGGGAGGGGCAGGTCAGTGTGCTACAAACGTGCAGTGTAGCAAAGTGTAGTTAATCCTTAGCAGACGGTCTGACTTTCCTGCAATCCACCGTGATTCGAAGAATACCGCAAATCTAGCCGAAAAGCGTCAATTCACCGGCACTTGTCCATATCAGGTCTGGCGCACTCATACTTGTTATCCGCCAGGATGACCAGCACATTCGGCTTTCCGGGCACCGCGGCGTAGGCAACGGGCGAAAGCAGGCACACGACTCCAAAAGTGACCAGGCAGCCTCGGATCATGGGAGTGCTCCCGTATAGATACGGAAAATGTGTCATGTCGCAGGTCGGTTGCTTCACGCGCATTCAAGATAACCGATCACGTGCATGGCTACGGTAGCCCCCAGCCGTGAGCAAACGCCTTGCTCTACTTAACCGACGAATCCCCAATAAGTTTCGCTGAAACCGCTCCTCCTCGCGGGATCGCCACAACATGCTTTCACGCGTCGTGCTTGGAGTGCGCCGGCGCTTTGGATCGCAGCCAGCTTGTTTCACACATTCGCTGGCATCAGTCAAACGAAGGTCCTCGGCGCCGTGGCGTAGACGGGATGATTTCAGACGATCGCAACCGAATAACAGAGCCATTCTGGGTAAGAATCGCTTGACTTCACGTTCTGTCCTGGCCAGACTTACGGCCGCAGGCGCTTGTAGGGGGCTCGCACGGCCCTGATGGGCAGGCCCCGCAACACATACCGATTGGAAGTTGCGGCACAAACGTTCTTCCTGCATTGGGCAGACGGCTAATGCACAGAGTTTCTTGATTCGAGCGTAGCGTAGTTGCCAACAGGCATTTGGCCCGGGGCTAACTGACGCATCATCTCGCGCTCGCTTGCGCGGCGTCTCTTTCCGCAGGCAGTCTTGCCGAAAATCGCCGAGCGTTCTGATCCTCGCTACGTACGTCCAGGTTTTCCGCGCCATGGCGATCTCGTAGGCCAGTCCGTGCGAGTCGCAATCGTACTCACAACAAAGCGCGCACCACATCTATTGAACAATCACTCAAGAGAAACAGGTATGCCAAGCATCACGATCCGAAGCGTCTCTGTGTCGTCGGTCGATACCGCCGTATCCGAGCGGGGACCCTGGGAACGCATTGTTTTCTCGATCGTCCTGAGCGTGCTTGCGGTCTGGGCAAGACCCGCAGCCGCTGCGGAAATCCTTGTCACCGAGTTTGACAACGAAACTGTCGACGTATTCACGACCGAAGGAGCCAGGGTGAATTACCCATTGATTTCAGGCGTGACAACGCCGACCGGTATCGCCGCGTCTGGAACAAATCTATTTGTCGCCAGATATAACGATAACGGCAATGGAAGTATCGCCAGCTACAACGCATCGGGGGTGCTCCAGAACAAGCTCCTTATCCCCGTGTTGGCCTTTCCGACGAGCGTGGCGGTGTCGGGGTCGGATCTTTTCGTCGCGACCGAGGGGCGTGCGGGGATTAGCACCGGTACGGTGGGCGAATACACCACCGCAGGCGGCTTTGTGCATTCGGGGCTTATTCGGGGTTTGGTCAACCCAGTGGGTATTGTGGTTTCGGGCACGAATCTGTTCGTCGTCAGCGCAGGCAACGGTGCGAACGGAAACGGAACAGTTGGTGAATACACCACCGCCGGAGTGCCGATCAACGCCTCGCTGATCACGGGGTTGAACGACCCAGGCGGTATCGCCCTGTCCGGAGGTAATCTGTTCGTCACGAATATTGCCACCGGAACGGTTGGCGAATACACGACCTCCGGAGTGCCGATAAACGCCTCGTTGATCACGGGGATGGACAGCCCTGGTGGAATCGCGGTGTATGGATCGAATTTGTTTATCACGAACGAGTACATCGGAACGGTCGCCGAATATACAACCGCGGGAACGCTCGTGAACCCGGCGCTGATCTCGGGTTTGATGTATCCGAGAGGAATCGCCATCGTGCCCGAACCCGCCACCGGCACGTTGCTGGCGATGGGCGCCGCCGTGTTGCTCGCGCTCGGCTACGGTTACAGAAAATCGCCTTCGGCCACAAAGCGGCGCCATGGCTGGATGAGGAGCATGGCCAACCGCATGAAGGTCTCGCTGGTCGGACTCGCGTTTGCTGGTCTGGCACTGGGCAAGTCGCGTTGCGCATGGAGAGTAAGCCAAGTGCTCCGTCAAATCCAAATGTTCGGGTGTCATATTCACGCTTGCGTGAGCACGCTCCGTCTGTACGTACGTATTCTCAGGATGATTCGGCATGGCCACGACGAGCGTGGCCATGGCACCCCAACCCGAAATTTAAGCGCTGGCAGAGCACTTGGCGCACCGTGCAGGAACCTGGCCACGAGCATTTTCGCGGCGGCTGCAATGGTGATGTGCGCGCTGACCTTGAACGTGCGAGCGACCGATCTGAGTAACTCCTTGGCCCTGACATACACGGATGGCCAAGGGCACTCCATGCAATACCGCCTATTTCTGCCCGCCGGCTACGGCACCCCAGGGGCCGAATTCCCGCTGGTGCTATTCCTGCACGGCTCGGGCGAAAGTGGCACCGACAACCTCGCGCAGGTAGACAATCATATCGACGGTTTGATCGACGCCACGCGCAGCGGACCCTACTCGGCCTTCTTGCTGGCCCCACAGCTGCCGACCTCGTCGGGATTCGGCTCGTACAACCCCCAGGATTTGACAATGCAAATCCTGCAACAGGTCGAGGCGGCATACCCCGTGGAAACCAATCGGATGTACATCACGGGGCTTTCCATGGGAGGTTTCGGCACGTTCGAGTACATCAGCGAATTTCCCCACATGTTCGCAGCGGCTGTTCCCCTGTCCGGTGGCGGAGACAGCAGCCCCGAAAATGCCGCACTGACCAAGGATGTCCCAACCTGGATATTCCATGGCGACGCGGATACGACCGTTCCGGTGGCGGACTCGATCGAAATGTACCAGTCGCTTGTGAACGCGGGCGGCCATCCAAAGATCACCATCATTCCTGGCGGACCGCACGACATTTGGGAGCAGATCTACGGCGATGCGACAGCGAACCAGTACGGCGTTTATCCCTGGATGTTTTCCCAGTCGATTCCAGAACCTTCGTCGTTAGCACTAGTCGTGGCGGGAGTCATCGCCCTGGCTGTAAGCAAAGGACGTAAGTGCTGGCGCAGACGCTGAGGTGCCGGAACTGCACACAAGATTCGAGATCTATTACGTTGACGGCTCTGCAGACTGGGCGCCCTGATCGCGGAGCCAGCTAATGACATTTTCCTGGCGAGTCCCGTGTCCGCCGGCCGCGTCCAGGGGAGTTCCCTTGGCGTAGTCGGGGACCCAATTCAGGTCGGCACCGCTGTTGAGCAGCAACTCCGCCGTTCGGCGCTGGCCGGCGGCGCATGCGTGCCAGAAGGCCTTCGACATTGCTTCAGTTTCGGCGCCGCCGGATCGACCACCGAGCAGTTCCTTTAGGCGGTCGAGCATGCCGAGGGCAGCCGCATGCCACAGCTTGTCTACCTTGGCACCTCGCCGTACGAGCAGGCGAGCGACGTGCCAGCAGCCATAGCCAATGGCGTTGTCGAGCGGGGTGCCGATGGATCCATCGGGCACCTCTACGTCAGCACCGCCGTCGATCAGCGCTGCGGCCACATCGACGTCGTCGGAACTGGCGGCCCAATGTAGCGGCGTCTCAGATCCAGGCTGGTCGGGATCTCGGACGTTCGGGTCCGCGCCCGCCTCGATGAGTATGCGCACGATTTCGGGACCGTTCGGAAAGTAACCAGGCCAGTCGGCAACTACGTGCAGCGGCGTGCGTCCCTTAGCGATACCGCCGAGCCTCGACGAGGCGAGGCCCGGATTGGCCGAGAGAAGCCGCCCCAATGCGGCAACATCGCCGGATCGAATCGCAGCAGTCGTGGCAAGGGATTCGTTTTCGGTCGGCATTGGACACCTCCGCTTCGCATCAGCGGCTGCGAGCCGTACGCTCGCGGAGCCTGGCCACCGGCCGAGACCATCATCACCGATGAATCGACTCGACGTACTTCTTTAAGCCATGCAGGATAGCTTGCCAGCCGTCACGCTGTTGTTCGATGGAATGCGGGGGCTCCGCGTCAAATGTCTCGCGCACCGAGACGCCATCGGGACCCGTGGAAAGCTCGACAATTAGCACCGGTCTCCGCAGGCGCTTTCAATCAAATGGTTCTCGACGACTTTCGTATACGTTCCAGCAAAATCAAAGCCCATGCTGCCATTGTATGAGCTTTATTTTTGCGCCTATTGAGTGATAAGCCCTGCCCGGCAACGACTACGTCATCCATTTTCGTCCAATTTTACCAATCCGACGGGAACTCGCGTTCTAGGCCGGCGCGGCGGAATTTGAGGCAGAGAATCCGCCTCGGAATCCACGGCAATGCTGCGATGAGTCAAATCGGCACATTTGCCATAAGCCCTAGTATCTGTGGGATTTGAAACCACTTGGTTGCCAAGTCCAAATTCAAGGAGTAAGCATACGGTAGCGATTCGTAGGCGTCGCGGCCGGATTAGAAGCATTCCGTCCCTGGCGTGTGCTACGGTTTCGTAGCTTGGAACTGTTTCGATTGGCTGCGACGGGCGTTTTGGCGGACGCTCGTCGTCGTTCGGGTAATCGCGAATCTTGCTATGGCTAGCACCGCCAACGTCCTGCACGCTCCACAGTCGGCGTGCTACCGATCCGTCTGGGGATGCCCGACTCGAGCCGCGTGTCGCACGAACCGCGACGCGGCAAAGGGTGCAACCATATTCGTCAGTTGCTCAGACGGCTGCATCTCTCAGCATCCTTCCAAGGACTCAAGCCTTCGATGCGTAATAGCTGCACAAGCACGCACGCCCAGGTGTGTTTGATGGCCGCTTCGTTGCGGTAATCGCAGAGAGACCAAGGTAACTTCTTATTTTCCAAAGGACATTTCCATGAACAAGCAAAGTTTGCTCGGCGGATGCGCCCTGGTGTTGTTGGCAGCCGCTCCGTTGTTTGCCCAAAACTCGGTCCGGTCGGCCGGCGAGAAGATTTCGGGCGCCGCCTATCGCGAGTACTCGGCGCAAGCCTACGGTAACTCGGCCTACACGAATGCCGCCGCGCTTGACCAGTACGCCCGCAGCTATTCGTATATTCCTGCCGAGACCGCGCAGGAGCACGTGGGCGAAGTGAATCGCAATGTCACGTCGGCGAAGAAGGAACTTTCGAAGCTGGACGCCAAGGCCAAAAACAACAAGGTTCTGGCCAAGCACCTGGAGACGATTCACGGTCATTACAACAAGGCGCTTGAGCACGCCAACGCGGTTGGCAAAGAGGCCGATAAAAACGACAAAGCTGACGCCTCGAAGTTGACCACCTCGACCAAGGGGATGACCGATTCGCTCAAGGCGGCCGAGGCCGAGCACAAGAAGCTCAGCGAGCACCTGAAGAGCACCGACGCCAAGTAGTTCGGCGCGCCGGACGATGAAACCGCTGGCTGCAGGGCGTGCGTCGAACCGCAATCGGTTAATGACCGAGCGTTTCAAGCAATCGTTCTGCCCACGATTCTTGCGTGATATAAGGCCTGGCCGTCGAAAGTGATTTCGGCGGCCAGGCTTTTTTTGTTCGTGGACTTTTAGGGCCGGCCTGGCGTAAAGAGATCGGACGTAAGAACCCGGCTCGATCTCGAAAGCGAGCGCGACAGACGCCAGGCGGCGGTTCGTCGCGATGCACTGGCTCGCTCGTGGCCTTACTTACGGCGGTGCGCCGCGCGACCGAAAAATAGCAGCCCGATAGCAGCCAGTATCGCCATTGACAGGGTGGCGGGCTCGGGCACGTTTAGTGCGAAGACCATGCCGCTAAAGGCCGAGAAATTCGTGGGACCCAACAAGCTATTGCCCATTGGCACCAGGGGGCCATTCACTTGATAGCCGATGTTAAGAGCCGGATCGACGTCTTTGAAGTCCAGCACTTGTTGAAAGCCAGACCCGTCGGGATTGATCGAGAATATCTGGTCGTCAAAGGTGCTAATACTCGTGGCACTGCCAAATAACTTGCCGTCGAACGAGGTCACGCCGAATCCGGGCTCGAATGCTCCGGGGGCGAAGGAGTGCAACGTCTGAAAGTTGCTGCCGTCGAGGCTCATGGAGAAGATCGAGGCGTTAGGCCCGGCCAGGGCCGGATTGCTCGGCGTCGGCGTCGTTCCATAGATCGTAGAGCCAATTACGGTGAGTTGCGACGAGGCCGTTGCGCCTGGCAGGGCGTGCAACGTCTGGATGCCTGTGCCGTCGAGATTGATCGAGTAAATCGTGCCCGCTTCGTTGTTGAAGTTCGTCCCGGTTTCGCCGATGCCGTACAGCTTTGATCCGATGAGGGTCAATTGACTGCCACCGGAGTTGCTCGCATCGAAGGAGTACAGCGATTGATAGCCGGTCCCGTCGAGGTTCATGGAAAATACGGTCCCCCGATCGTTTGCTCCGTCGCTGCTCGTTGTGCCATAGAGCTTCGAGCCGACCAACGTGACGGGCGAGCTGCCGTCAAGGCCCGCGTACGTATGCAGCGGCTGCAGATCGGAGCCGTCGAGATTCAATGAGAAGATCGTAGGGGAGCCGGAGTAGACACCGTCTTGGCCAACGGTGGTGCCGTACAGTTTTGATCCGTCCGAGACTAATCCGCCGATCGACGACGAGCCGCCGGTGTCACTGACCTTGGCCAGAACTTGAAATCCGGACCCGTTCTGGTTCATGGAATAAATGACGCCGCGCATCCCCGGACCATCGAGCCCGGTGGTGCCGTAGATCTTGCCGCCAACAACGGTGAGCGGCTGCGGCCCGTCCCCTTCAGTCGAAATATCGAAATTATGAAGGTTCGCGATCGTAACTTGCGCCTGCGCGGCAGTTGTGCAGAGAAAAAGGAGCGCCGAGATGAACATCCCAATAACGATGCGACCAAACGCCGCCTGCCCGCTGGATGTACGCTGCATACGATCTTTTCCAAGTGGTTTGATCAATGGTGCAGAAAAGTCGACAACGCCCCGATGCTGACGGATGGCCTTGCCCGAAGAACTGCCCCGTGCATTTGGCACACATTCAGAATCAGTAGCCCAAGAGCCGATCGTACCTCAGTTGCATGACGAGTTTAGGCAATGCCTGCGGGCAAGTCAATTTAATTCAGATCGATCCAGGACGGCGACAAGTCGTTAGTGCGCTAATGCCGTCGACGAGGTCGATTGGCGCCACGGCGACCACTACCTGACACTGGGCTATCAAATCGACATCGGCTGCAAACGGGTGCTGTGGAACGGTCGCGAGCGGAGCGTAGATTTCCTGCAACGCGGCCAGGCGATTTTTGCTGGACGCACGCCACGCACGAGCTGATCGTATGGCTTCTGAACGGCGCAAGATATTCGTCGCAGACCATCAGGCAGGCACAGACGAGCATCTGGCGTTTATCGCTGGCAAGACAGGCCGTTCAAGAATTGCCTCCTTCCGGATAATATGACTCGTGCGAACGACAATGGATTCGTCGCCATCGACGCTAGACTCTTGTCCATCGGGAGGTTGTATTTCCGCCGAGAACTATTTTGACCGATTCTATCGCTGGCTGGACTTAGAGTCGGCCGCCGAAGCGCGCGACCTGGCAGAACGCCGCCAGCTGCGCACCCGCAAGACGGCAGAGCAGGGGGGAGAGACCATTCTCGACCTCGCGATAGCCGATCATCAGACCGGTCTCGGCGGCCGGCATCTGTTCACCTTTGTCAAACGCAACCGCAGCTTGAATCTCCCCTGGAACCGCCTGCGGATCGGCTCGCCCGTTGTCGTTACTCCCCTGGAGAATTCCAACGACGCGCCGCAAAACGGTGTGGTGAGCGCCCGGAACTTCAATTCTATCCAAGTAGCGGTCGACCACTGGCTGCCGGGCAGCCATTTCGACTTGGACCTGTCGGCGGACGAAGTATCGCGCAATCGCGAGCGAGCCGCGTTACAGACGGTCGCCGCGGCACGCGGAAGATTAGGCGAGCTGCGACAGGTTACATTGGGGGATCTCGACCCCATTTACGGAAAACGCCGCCAACCGACGTTCGGCGAGGTTCGGCCGTTGCCGGCTGCCGAGGGCCTTAATCCTTCGCAGCGCGCGGCAATTGAATTCGCCCTTTCGGCTCAGGACATCGCCATCATTCATGGCCCGCCGGGCACGGGCAAGACTACGTCGGTAGCCTCTTTCATCCGCCAGGCGGTACGCCGCGGCGAGAAAGTGCTGGCCTGCGCCCCTAGCAACACCGCGGTCGACAATCTGCTCGAACGCCTGGTGGACGGTGGACAACACGTCGTACGCATCGGGCATCCCGCGCGCGTCAAAGATGTGTTACGCGACCATACGCTCGATGCCTTGGTCGAATCGCATGACAACATGCGCGTCGTGAAAGAACTATTGCGCGAGGCCGAGGAGCTGTATCGCAAGGCCGACCGATACACGCGGGCCAGGCCAGCGCCGGGATTCAAACAAGACCTGCGGCGCGAGGCACGGCAGCTCAAGGCCGACTCGCGCCAATTGGAACGACAGGCGATCGATCATGTGTTGGATCGCGCGGATGTAATCTGTGCCACAACGTCGATCGACGATGCCGTGCTGGGCGATCGCACGTTCGATTGGGTCGTGATCGACGAGGCTTGCCAGTGTACGGAATCGGCCTGCTGGGTCCCGATCCTGCGCGGACATCGGATCCTGCTGGCAGGGGACCATTGCCAGCTTCCCCCGACAGTGGTCTCGAAGGAGGCCGCCGGCGAGGGCTACGCGCGCAGCCTGCTCGAGCGGCTGGTCGACACTTATGGCGACATGATCACCCGCCAGCTCGACGTGCAGTATCGTATGCACGAGGCAATTATGCGGTTTTCATCTGCGCGGTTTTACCAGGACTCTTTGCAGGCTGATGCGGCGGTGCGCGCCCATCTTTTATCGGACTTGCCCTACGTGGCGTCCTCGACGTTGACCGATGAACCACTCACGTACATTGACACGGCCGGCGCGAATTACGACGAGGAGCAAGAGCCCGACGGCACCAGCAGGCGCAATCCGGCGGAAGGTCGTCTGGTGCTGGAAAAAGTCCGCCAGCTTATCGAGTCCGGCTTGCCCGCCAACGACATCGCAGTGATTGTCCCGTATGCCGCGCAGGTCCGTTGGCTGCGCGAACATGCCCCGGACCGGGAGTTGGAAATCGACACAGTCGACGGTTTTCAGGGACGGGAAAAGGAGGCCGTCGTCATATCTCTGGTCCGTTCGAATCGCGAGGGGGAAATTGGTTTCCTCGGCGACACCCGTCGCATGAACGTGGCCCTCACACGGGCCCGTCGCAAGCTGATCGTGATCGGAGACAGCGCGACGCTCGGTGGTCATCCCTTCTACGCGGCACTTCTGGAATACTTCGAAGCCATGAATAGTTACCACACGGTGTGGGAAGAAGCGTATTAAGCGACCGGTGCGATCGGTTTACTTTTCGACGAATGACTTGAGTCGCGCCAGCGCATCATCCCAATGTTGCGAGATGAGACTGAGCGAGTCACTGGCGTCCTGCAGTGGCTTTGGCTGCAGCTGAAACAGGCTTTCTCGTCCTTGGCGGACGCCCCGCACCAGCCCGGTACCCTGTAGTACGCGCAGATGCTTGGTGATCGCCTGCCGGGTAATAGTCGATCCTTGCGACAACTGCGTGATCGACAATGGCTTTCCGTCGCACAGCTTACCTAGCAGGGTTAGCCGTACCTCGTCGCCCAGGGCGGCAAACAGGGGCGCCTTTTTCTGGAGGCTGCGAACGGCGCTCTTAATGGTTGTGGTCGACATGATTCTTGATGTTCTCAAGCTGGATCGCCCAGCCCTGGCTGTTCATGCGGAAAGCCTCGTCCCGCCGCGCTGCCGGCAGCGAATCGAAACCCGACTCGGTAACGACCAATAGCGTACCCAAGGCGGATGGCGAAAGATGAAATTCGACGAGCGTCGGCAGCTCGTGCGAATAGTCTATCTTCGGGTCGATCGCGTAAGGGTGCCAGCGGAAAGAAAACAACCGCTCGGGCTCGATTTTCTGCACGACCACTGTCATGATCAAATGCTCGTAACCTGGGTGCAAGATTCTTCCCTGGGTCGGCTGGCCCGCGACAAATGGCCCCTCCAGGCCGACGCGAAACCAGGTACCGAACTCCTTGTAATCCGTGATCGCGCGCCAGACACGGGCGACCGGTGCGCGCAGGTCAATGCTCTTTTCAATCCGGTCCGTGTTCGATTTGCTCATGGGTAATCTCCTGACTGCAAACGCCATTACGCAACCTATTGGTTGCATATTAACGTTGCCGGCCGCAGAGTGCAACCGTTGTTTTCCGTCGCTGCTTTTGACGCGCTGGTGAGATGGGGGAGACGCCTACTGTTGCGGGTCGTGCTTTCTTGTCCTAAGAAGACTCACGACCAGGTAGCCGAGTACGACCAGGTTGACTGCAAGCACCGTAACTTTCGGCCAATTGCTGTGGACGTAGATCTCGTGAACTTCTAGCGGGATGAACAGGCCCGTGGCTATCACGATGAAATACTCTGCCCACCGCTGGCGAAAGAGCAGGCCGATGCCTTCGGTCAATCTGATGGCTGCATAGATAAACGATCCGGCACTGATCTGCTTGAGTCGATGATCATCGATGACTCCGAGCTTGCCAAGCAGCCAATGGATGTATTCATTGTGGGGATCGATGCGCAGCGCCGTGATCCATTCGGCCGCCATGCTAGCCACGTCGCGATGAAGCAACTTCAAGGCGCCAACCGCTACCACGAATATCAACAACCCCTCCAACAGCTTGAAGACCGCTATGAGCCACAACACTCGATTCGACTTTTGATCTGCCATGAGACGCAACGACCCGCAAATAGTGGTTAATCTCTGCGGATCATACCCCAGATCCGTTTGCTGCGCGACGTAGCAACCCTGCTTTGCCGTCGCGCGGGTGCCCGTTGCATTTGCGATGAGGGCTTTTCTACGGCTGTTTGTTCGTGCAAGCACTGCGCACAATCGACGATCGAAAGCACTTACTCACCATGAATTGCCTACGTTGAAAAAGAGACAGACGCATGAACCTGCTGCTATGTCTGGCATTGGCCAGCTTTGCCGCATCGGACGAAGTATCCTCGTATGAGGCGGAGCAGATATTTCCGCCTGTCGAGCCTCAGACACACGCACCAGGCATCGTCGAAACCGCCAGCGGCGAATTGATCGCCTCTTGGTACGGCGGGACCGAAGGATCAGAGTCCGACGCCGGCGTTCTCGGGGCTCGCAAGAAGAAAGGGCAGAACGCATGGGGCACGCCGTTCGTGATGGCCAACCGGCCGGGCTTTCCCGATTGCAACACCTGCATGATGATCGACGCTAAGCAACTACTATGGCTGTTCTGGCCCACGGTCATCGGCGACTCGTGGGAAAGCTGCTTGATGAATTATCGAACATCGACCGATTACAACCAGCCCGGTGCGCCCCAATGGGATCGCGAGGCGGTGATTCTGCTCAAGCCGGCCAACTTTCGCGACGAGGCGATCAAGCTATTGGGCGATCGCAAACTGAAACCGCCGCGCGGCGCCAAAGGGGGTCCCGACGAGCAACGCGCCAAGCTTGACGACACGCTCTATCAACGGCTCGGCTGGGCGCCGCGCTGCAAGCCCACGGTGCTGCCCAGCGGCCGCATCCTGTTGCCTCTGTACACCGATACGTTTGCCATCTCGATCATGGCGATCAGCGATGATGAGGGGGCAACCTGGTATGCCAGTCAGCCGCTCATCGGCTTTGGCAACATCCAGCCGACCGTGCTACGGCGCAACGATGGCGTCTTGGTGGCCTACATGCGCGAGAATGGCCCGCGCGCCTGCATTCGTGTTTCCGAATCGAAGGACGATGGCCTAACCTGGAGCCCCGTCGCAGACAGCGCGCTGCCGAACCCTGGCAGTGGGATCGACGGAGTCCGGCTGGCCAACGGCCACTGGGTCCTCGTCTACAACGACGACAAAGAGAGTCGCGCTGTCTTGGCGGTTTCGATTTCCAAAGACGAGGGACGAACGTGGAGTTCGACCCGTCATTTGGAAAAGCACGCCGAGGGCCGCTATCACTACCCGGCGATCATCCAAGGCCGCGACGGCACGATCCACGCCATCTATAGTTGCTTCATCGCGCCAGAGGTCGGTGCCGGAGCCCAGAAAAACCCGACGCTCAAAGGCATCAAACACGCCGCCTTCAACGAAGCCTGGATCCGCGCTGGCGATTAGTAGCGACATAAGCAGAATGGCGGCGCATCATTCTTTAGCGGTGCCAAGGCTGTTCAGATACTCTTCCAAGTTGGTGTAGCCGTCGTTATCGCGATCATGATTGCGATCGCTGGCATTGTTCACCGCCAGACCGTGCATCTCTTCCCACGCGTCGGGCATCCCGTCTTGGTCGGTGTCTAACGGGGCCGGCGCGCTGGCCAGCAGGGGCCAGCCACCCACCTCGTTCTGAGAATCGATCATCCGATGCGTCCGATCGCGGACGCCCGTCACCAGGCGACTGTCCGCGGCGTCCCGTTTTCTCGACGCGCCCGCCGATTGCAAGACGCGCTCAAAATCCGTAGCTGCGGGCTCGGTGCTTGGCTCCGCCATGCCCACATCGAACGGCACCGCTGCCAGGATGTTCTTCAAGGAAGTCTGCAGATAGCTTCCCTTATTCCAACGGTCGACGTCGATCGCGAGAGGATTATCCATCGAGTATGCCGGCTGCCCCTCGAAAATGTTGCCCGTTAAAAATACCCGCAAAGCACCAACGTTTTCGGTTTTTGTGGCCAGCGGATGATTGTCACGTGGAGTATTCGGCCCCGGGCGGTACAGATTATTGATCACGTTGATGCAGCAGTTGCCCAAATTCGTGGCGCCAGACAGGTTGTAGATAACGTTGTTACGAAAATCGACAATCGCGTCCGGCTTGGTTCGCGGACTCCCTCCCAGCGTCGGATGCCGCTCTCGGCTGCTGGCGAACAAGTTGTGATGCAGCGAGATGTTGTCGGTCAGATCGCGAAACGAAGCAAGCATCGCGTGCGACCCTTTCTCGTGCAGGCTTTCGTTGAGGGCTTCGGCATAGATCGACCATTGCAACGTGAAGTTGCCCCCGCGCCGCAAGTCGTGGTTACCGTCAATTCCCCATGACGCCGACAGGTGATCAAATATGACGTGGTCGATGTCCTCGGTATTCATGCAATCGGGCCCCGCCGTGGGAGGCTTGTTCTGGTCACCCAATCGAATCCGCAAGTAGCGCACGATGACGTGCGATGCATTCTTGATCCTGAACATCTGATCTTTCAGGCAAATACCGTCGCCCGGCGCGGTCTGGCCCGCAATGGTCAGAAATGACTTGTCGACCGTCAGCGGTGATTTCAGCTCGATCGTCCCCGATACGTCGAATACGATCGTCCGCGGGCCAATTGCGGTACGGATTCCCTCGCGCATGGATCCGACGCCATCGTCCTGCAGGTTAACGACATGATAGACATCACCGCCGCGCCCTCCGCGGGCGAAGCGGCCAAAACCTTCTGCCTGAGGAAAGGCCAGTTGCGCTTGCGGCGTGTTCGGGGCACCTTGCCCAGCTCGTTCAGCCGCGATAACCCATGCGGGCAGAACTGTGACCAGGAAAACTCCCGCCAATGATGGCAACTTTCGTTTCATCAGATACGATTCCTCATCCAGCTCAGGAAGCAATACTCAGGAGGCCCCGACGCCAGCGCAGCCACAGCGGCAAGCTGCAATTATCGTCCAGGTTCCCAGTCGTGTCGAGTTACGCGGGCCGCCGCCACAAGCTCAGCGTGGACGACACTCCAGGCGATCATCGCACTTTCGGGTTGGTGGGAACCGTACTTTCCACCAGTGTTTATCGGCGTGCATCGCCGATATGCCGACGTTCCAGACGGACGGCGCCAATTAGCGATGATCGCGACCGTTCGCTTCCGCGCTCTTATCGTGCGCGTTTGGTACTGCGCGTCGATTGGCGCGTCGTGCGCAACACCGCCACGCGGTTTAGCCGGCACTAGCTTTGTGACGGTAGTACGTGAATAGCGCGAATGCACCGAGCGCGGCGAGGATCAACGAGGAAGGTTCCGGAACGGGCATGCCGCTTGGCCCCGTCTGCAACCAATGCGTCGAGATCAAATTTATGTCGAGTCCATTGACGACGCCATCGTGATTGACATCGCCCGATAGATTATTCGCGCCTGAACCGGCCTTCAGCCAGTTGCTGGCCAACGCCGATAAATCCAGCCCGTTTACGATGCCGTCGTGATTCACGTCGCCGGGCAAGGTCATCGCCTGGTAGATCTCGTTCCGATATACCGACAGGTCGGCAGAGTAGGTCACATTGCCAAAGATCGACACGCCAAATGGTTGCCCGACGACACCGCTTGTCGAGAACATGACACCGGCGAGGCTCCAAGCGCCGGTCTGAGTATCTTGGTGGAATACGGCGCCGCCCGAATCCCCTGGTGATCCCTGCGCTTCGAAGCGCGTGCCAGATTGGTCGAAAGTTGTGGCAAATGCCGTTTCGGAATCCGTGCCGATTCCCTGGGGAAATTTGGCCGTGCTGATCACATTGGTTCCCCAGCGGATTTGATTCGTGGAGGCCCAAATCTCGCCGGCGTACGTCGATGGCGATGACGATGGTTGCCAACTGCTTGTCCAATATGCTGGCTGTGAATTGCTACGATTGCGGCCGTCGCCAATCATCGTCACCTGCCAGCCTACGGCAGGCGACGATGTTGTAATGTTGACGGAAGGCAAGTTCGGAGGGTTTGCAATCTGGTACACCAGCAGGTCGCTGTAGGTCGTAAAGCCGGCCCCTGGCGGATTCAGCAGTTGCACTGCCGTGCCAGCGACCTCGTTGTACGAGACATTGTTAAACAGCGTGGCACCAGCGCCCACGTGCGCGTCGGTCAACACCCAACCGTCGCCCAGATACACCGCGCTACCGCTGCCGCGAATTCCGACGTTGGCAAACCCAGGGTCGGCGGCGGGAGCCGTGGTGTTGCCGGTGCCGTTTCCCGTAGAAATGATCACCGCGTTCGCGACGCTGGTCATGGCAAGCAACAATCCACAACAAGCGGCCAGCTGCCGCCTCCGCGATGCCTGTCGTACGCGCACGGAATCGCACACCTCGCGCGACGGCGCGCGCGATGCGAACGGGAGAGATGTCTGCATGAGGACCATCCTTAGTCGCTTCTGGCCGCGACAGACGCTAGACGCCAACCGGGCCCGTGGCAAGTTCAATTAGTGCTGGCCAAGCCAGCTAGCACCGCGAACGCACCGTTTCGGGCTACGCCGGGCTATGTCATTTGCCACGGCCGACAGGCGACGGCATCAGCAACAGAGAGCCAGCGTGATACGGAATTGACGTCCAAGACTCAGCTTGGTTTCAAGACGACCACAGTAGGAAAGCCAATCGAGATCAATCGCGATGCCATCGCAGGCCGGCTTACCAAAACGACAGAATCCTGTCGCCCACTTGACGCGTAAGCATTTACTTACATATAGTGACCGCATGGTGACGACTCCTAATCGCGAACCGGACATCTTTGGGGCCATTAGCCATCCCGCGCGTCGCCAGATGCTCGATCTGCTCCTCAAGGCCGATCACTCCGTTAACGCGATTGCGGGGAATTTTCAGATGAGCCGGCCGGCCGTCTCACAACACCTTCGCATCTTGCACGATGCCGGACTTGTGACCGAGCAGCGGCATGGCCGAGAGCGGCGGTATCGCCTCGTCCCCGAACGACTGGGCCCGGTGCGCGATTGGCTCGCGCATTACGACCGTTTCTGGGACAACCGGCTCGAGCGCCTTCAGAAACTATTATCCAAAAAGAGCAAGAAATGACTGACGCCATTCGCAAAGAGATTCTGATTCCGCAGCCGCGTGAGCAGGTCTGGCAAGCAATCACAGACAGCGACTTGCTGGCCGAGTGGATGTTCCCGAATGACTTTCTGCCCCACATCGGACATCATTTCACATTTCAAGTGCCGCCAAACCCAAAAGCTCGTTTCGAAGGGCTTGTCGTAAACTGCGAGGTGCTAGCGTGCGAACCGCCCAGTCGGCTCGCGTTCTCGTGGTCTGCTGGCGGACTCGTCAACACGCAAGTGAGCTTCCGCCTCGAGCCGGAAGAGGAGGGGACGCGTATCTTCTTCGAGCACGCGGGCTTCGACATCTCGCAGCCGTGGGGCAATCAGGCACTTCGCGGCGCCGAGAGCGGTTGGACGAAGATGCTCGGACAACTTGCTGCTGTAGTCGCGGCCTTGGCAGCCGGCCGCAAATAAGAGAGCGACACACACACGTTGAACAGAGCATTACGATTAAGCGGGAGGGCGTCACGGCTCTTTGTGACACCGACCCGTTGCCGTCGGCCAGGCCGCGAACGCCGTCGCAAGCTCACCTCATCTTAGGGTTGTGATCAATGACCAGAATGAATCTCAAGGTTGACGGCTTTTTCAGAGGGCTCAAGAAGTGGCAGAAGGAATTAAAGGAACTGAGAAGGATCATTCTCGGCCACGAGCTGACCGAAGAATTGAAATGGGGCGTTCCTTGTTACACGTTGGAGAAGCGTAACGTCGTTTTAATACACGCGTTCAAGGAATACTGCGCGATTTTGTTTGTCAAAGGCGCCTTGCTAAAGGACGCCCAAGGGATCCTCATTCAGCAAACCAAGAACACGCAGGCGGCGCGCCAGATTCGGTTCACCACTGCTCAAGAGATACGGAAACTGAAATCCTCATTAAATACCTATCTACTTGCAGCAATTGCGGTGGAAAAAGCCGGTTTGAAAGTGAAGTTCAAAAAGATCACCGAGCACGCCATCCCTGATGAACTCCAGCATAAATTAGATGCCATGCCTGCCTTGAAAACTGCCTTCGGCGCGTTGACCCCGGGGCGGCAACGAGCATACCTCCTCCATGTTTCCGCAGCCAAACGATCGACCACGCGCGAGTCCAGGGTTGAGAAATGCATACCGCGCATTCTCAAGGGGAAAGGGTTGGATGATTAGAGCCCCTTTCCAAGCTCTCCGGAAGTAATTGTGCGCGTTGGTCGACCGACCCGACTGGCGCTGGCGAAAAGCGACCGACTCAAACCAAATCATCACCCGCGGCCTACTTGTTCCACCCATAGCCGGGGGATCATACGCAGAATGAATCCAGTCTTAGGGGACTTGGGAGGGATCGGGGCCAACTTCTCGTCTATGCCGCCCAAAGCGGTCGCCCCCCGGAGTACAATGGCTCCCGAGACGTCCGCGGCGATCGGTCGATCAAAACGGCACCCTTTCGGCAGGAAGAAGTCAACTTCCACGGTCGCCTGTAACTTTTCTGCGCGTCTCACGCTGTATATAGAATCGACAATGACTCATCCGAATCAAGCGGCGTCTCGACCTCATGGCCGACGTTACTCGCATTCTGACCCAGATTGAACAGGGCGACCCAAGCGCCGCCGAAGAGCTCTTGCCGCTCGTCTACGAGGAATTGCGGAAGCTGGCGGCTTCTCGGCTCACGGACGAAAGGCCGGGCCAAACCCTGCAAGCCACCGCCTTGGTTCATGAAGTGTACATCCGGCTTGTCGACACCAAGCAAACGCAGCAGTGGAACAGCCGAGGGCATTTCTTTGCGGCAGCCGCCGAGGCCATGCGAAGAATTCTGATCGAACAAGCGCGCCACAAGCGCACTACCAAAGCCGGCGGAAAAGCTCATCGCGTCGGCCTCTCCGCCATCGAAGGGGCTATTTCCGACGGCGGTGTGGACTTGCTCGCACTCAACGATGCACTCGACAAACTGGCCACCAAGGACCCTCGCAAGGCGCTACTGGTGAAGTTGCGTTTTTTTGCCGGCTTGACCATACCCGAGGCTGCCGAGTCGCTGGGAATTGCAACGTCAACCGCGGATGCGGATTGGGCTTACGCCAAGAGTTGGCTGCGAGTGGCCATGTCGGCGGACACAGAGCCAGGCGACGGCCGCTAAAAAACTCTTAAAAACCTTCGGATCTCGTCGGGTGATCCTCTCGTCTTTCTCGCACTGGTCAATAGCCGAGGATGCGCGAACGCGCCTGGGGGAATTCTCATGAACAACCACAAACCAGACGAAGAGGCGATCTTCAAAGTCGCTCGGGAAATCCACGCAGCGGACGCCAGAGCATCGTACCTCGAGCAGATTTGCGCCGACGATACAAAACTCTACGCCCGAGTCATCTCGCTATTGCGAGTACTCGATGAACAGCCTGGCTTTCTCGAATCGCCGGCCGTGGCGATTGTCACCATCGAGCAGTCCGCCATTGAGAAGCCGGGAGCCCAAATCGGGCCCTACAAGCTGCTGGAACAAATCGGCGAAGGGGGGATGGGCGCGGTTTACATGGCCGACCAACAGGTGCCGGTCCGGCGACGCGTGGCGCTAAAAATCATCAAGCCGGGCATGGACACGCGACAGGTGATCGCCCGCTTCGAGGCCGAACGCCAGGCGCTGGCATTGATGGATCACCCCAACATCGCCCGCGTGCTGGATGCGGGAGCGACCGATGTGGGCAGGCCGTACTTCGTGATGGAGTTGGTACGCGGCGTGCCCATTACGGAGTTCTGCGATCAGGACAATCTTTCGGTTCGCGATCGGTTGCGGCTGTTCGTACAAGTCTGCCGCGCCGTGCAACATGCTCACCAGAAGGGAATCATCCATCGCGACCTCAAGCCCTCGAATGTGCTTGTTACGCTTCACGATGGCCAACCGGTACCCAAGGTAATAGACTTCGGCGTCGCCAAGGCTACGAACCAGCAACTGACGGAGAAGACGCTATTTACGAATTTTTCGCAAATGATCGGCACGCCGCTTTATATGAGTCCCGAGCAGGCCGAGATTTCCAGCCTGGACGTGGACACGCGCAGCGACATCTATTCGCTCGGCGTGTTACTGTACGAACTGCTGACCGGCACGACGCCTTTTGCCCGCGAGCGCATTCGCGAAGCGCCGTACGACGAGATTCGCCGCATCATTCGCGAGGAAGAGCCACCGAAGCCTAGCACGTTCATAGACACGCTGGGGCAAACGCGGACGGCTGTGGCTGCGCGGCGCAGGATCGATCCCGATCATTTCGCGCAACTATTGCGTGGCGATCTGGATTGGATCGTCATGAAGGCCCTGGAAAAAGATCGCACACGCCGCTACGAAACCGCCAGCGGTCTGGCACGCGACGTCGAGCACTACCTGCACGACGAGCCTGTCGAGGCACACTCGCCTTCGGCGCTGTACCGCTTTCGTAAGTTCGCGCGCCGTAATCGGATGGCGATCACAACGGCCGGACTGGTTACTATCGCATTGATAAGCGGCACCGTGGTGAGCACATGGCAGGCGATCCGCGCGACACGCGCCGAACGCGTGGCCGAGGCCGAACGAAATGAGACTGAAAGACAGCGCGCCGCGGCCGAGGAACATTTTCAGCAGGCACGCGAGTCGGTAAATGACTATTTCACATCGGTCAGCGAGAGTAAGCTCCTGGACGTGCCCGGCTTGCAACCGCTGCGCAAAGAGCTCTTGGACTCGGCGCTTTCTTACTACCAGCGGTTCATCGAGAAGTATGGCGATAATCCCCTTTTGCAGGCCGAACTCGCGGCCGCGTACGTGCGCGTCGGCAGCATCACCAGTTCGATCGGCTCCCAAGAGCAGGCCCTCAAGTCTCTGGATTTAGCGGTCGCATCTTACCAAGGACTACTGCGGCAAGACCCTGCCGCCACAGCGTACAGCGAAGGACTTGCCAGCGCGCATCATTGGCGCGGTGCCGTGCTGGCCGATACGGCCCGGCTGGACGACGCCGAAGCTTCGTACCGGCGGGCTCTGGAGATTTACAGCACGCTCGTCGGTGAAATCCCTGGCAACGCGGCCCATCAAGCGCATCTGGCCAATACCCTGGCGAGCCTGGGAAGGGTGCAATCTCTGCTGGCCAGACCGGCCGAGGCCGAAGAATCATTTCGGCGTACGCTGACCATCTACGAACAACTAGCCAACGATTTCCCCGACGCTTCGACGTATCAGGCCGGAATTGCCAGCGCGCATCGCCATATCGCTGAAACGCAGCGGAAGGTAGGCCGCATGAGCGAGGCCGAAGTATCAAACCAGCGGGCCGTTGAGTTATACGAGAAGCTCGTACGCGAAAATCCCACCACGAGCGAATACCGGGCCCAACTCGCCCAAGCCTTTAACGATCTCAACGTCGTGCATGTCGAAACGGGCCGATTGTCCGATGCCGAAGTGTCGTTTCAGCGCGCGGTCGAAATCTATGAGGGATTGGTGCGAGAGAATCCCAGCGTCAGTGATTATCGTGCGGCCTTAGCGCATAAGTATTTCAACTTTGGTTATGTGCAGCGATTGATGGGTCGGCCCGCCGACGCCGAACGATCGTATCGCCGGGCGATCGAGATCTATGAACAGCTCTCGCAGGAGAATCCCGCCGTCGGTGACTACTTGCAGGGGAGAGGCACGGCCTTTCTGCATCTCGGCATCCTGCACAGCGAGACAGAACAGCTCGACGAAGCCGAGCGGAACTGGTACGACGCATCGCACGCGTTCCGGACGGCCGTCGAGCGAGGCTATGCGACGGTAGACGTCTATTCCGGATGGGGCGACGCACTGGCACTGTTGGGAAAGTGGCAGGATGCCGCAGAGATATTCGCTCATACAATCAGCTTAAGCGACCACGCTTGGAAGCCCTTGTATCAATTGGCCTTGCTGCAACTCGTCACAGGCGACGAGGCCGGCTATCGCGCCACCTGCGCCGACTTCATCAAACGCCATGGTTCCAAGGCGGACCTCACCGTCGCGGCCGGCATTACGATGGCGTGTATGGCGGGCCGGGACTCTGTCGACGATATGACAACCCTGCTGGAAATCGCCCAACGTGTAGCGGCGATTGATCCGCGCAATCCCGTTTTTCAGACCCTCTTCGGCGCGGTCCAATACCGCGCCGGGCAGACCAATGAAGCAATCGCCACGCTCAAGAAAGCGTTGCCCATTCATGCCTTCGCCGAACTGGCGGCGCCGAAGAAACTCGACCAGATTCGCATCAGCCGTCTGACCGGAGAAACGATCTTGACTCTCGCCTACCGCGATGTGAACGATCGCGCGGCGTATGCGGCACAGCGGGAATCGTTGTCGCGGCTCGTCGAGAAATTGGAATCGCACGCACCGCAGCACAGCGAAGGAATTGGCAAGTGGGCGCTACCCTGCGCGATTCAGCTGACGAAGCAACAACTGGCACGCTTGGATGCGACAGCGGATACCAACAATTGAGAAGCACCTTTCAAGATTCTTGCCACGGACGGATGCCTCGATAGTGTTGTGAAAGACTAGCCAGCCAGTGGCCAGTAGCGGGCACGTTTTGTAGAGACACGATGAGCAGGGCCGTCGACCGATTCGTGACACCCAATTTGGCACGCACGGTACTTTAAAGTCATACCGCACAACGATTTTTGCCACGCGAAGAAACCTTACGGTATTGACATGGAGGGCCGCTAGGATAACGTACGCATACCACCCTTTGTACGAGCAACCCGGGACGAACAGCCGTGAAACATTTCCTCTTACGTTGCGTCATTTGCTTGCTGTCGGTTGTGTTTCTGGCGAGCCGTGTGCAGGCAACGTTCGTCACATCGGCGGCCGCCTTCGGCGCTCCCACGCAGATCATCGACTTCAGCCAGTTCTCAGGTCCATCTTCGTTTGGCCCGGGGCCGGTTCAGGTCGGAAGTCTCGTGGGCGCAGACGTCGTGTGGAGTAGTTCCAACTCCATCACGCAAGGAGGCGCCGTCATCGGGGACTCGCTTTACAACATCATTCCTAACGGATCGTGGAATAGCGGGCGTGTCGGATTCGTCGGGCTTAATGCCGCGACGGGAACCATGCTTCTGAAATTCAATGGTCCGCCAGTAGGTGAAGTGGGAGCATTTTTGAACTACTCAGCCGGGTCCGGACCGGATGTGATCATTAGCGCGCTGGCCAGTGATGGCAGCGTACTCGAATCGTACGACGTCAATACGTTGGCGCCGATTAGCACACCAGGCACGTTAAACGCCGGTGCGTTTCGCGGCATCACACGACCGACGGCCGACATATTTGGGTTCCAGGTGGCCAATTCCGCCGTGGTGCTGGATGACCTTACCTTTGGAGCTAGTTCTCCTGAGCCAAGTTCCGTCATGCTTTTCAGCGTGGGGCTTTTGGCCATAGCGAGCGTTTATCGACGCGGCAAGCGTCGTCAGGTGCGCGCTATCGCAACCATCGACAAGCGTTGAGTTGCAGTTTTCGGCTCGTCCTGCTCAACCGAACTTTTGATTTGTTGAGGGATTGGCAACCAGCCGTTTCACGATCGTGCTATGCGCTTGCGCGTGCCGCGATCACGTTCAGTCATTTCTCAGCCATGAATGGGCTTGCGCCATGGAAGTATCGCGCCGCAATCGCTTGCTCTCGAAACGTCGCCGACAAGCCGAGCATCGTCGCAAGTCCGCCGATCGTCGTTTGACGGCTCGATTATTTGCCGGAGGGTTCGAGCACCTCGAGGAGCGACTGCTGCTCACCGTCGCCCCCACGGGCGTCGACAATCGATCGGCGGCGCTCTTGCAGGCACTTGGTGACATCGGACTCGTGCCGGCCGATTCTTCGCCAGCGATTGTCGCGACGAATCAGACTTTTTACTTGGATCTGAGCGGTGCCCAGGGGGTACGTTACGACGGCCCTGTCATTCTGACCGGTATTTCCATCCCGACCTTTCGTGCGCCGCCGCAACTCGCCGGTGAGGAGTCGCAGATCGCCGCCGAGGTGACGTCGACGCTAGCGCAGGAATTCGCCGGCACGGGAATTTCCTTCACGACGCAATTACCGGCAGCCGGATCGCAGTTCTCCACGATCTATGTAGGGGGCAGTGGGACAGAATTCGCCAGCTACGGCAATTATTTAGGCGTGGCCGAGAAGATCGACGTCGACAACCAGGATCACGCGGACTCGGCGCTCGTTTTCAGCGATAAGATCGGGCTCACGGATACGACGGCCGGACAATTCGCCAGCGATCTCGCCGGCGTGGTCGCCCACGAAGCGGGCCACCTGCTCGGCTTCAAGCATGCGAGTGCCGACCCCATCGGCACGCCTGCCGGAATTCTCGATGACGTGGCTTTCAAACCCTATACGCACGTCGAGACGGCCAAGGACGTGCGTAGCGATCTGCTGGACGATGGCAAAATCACGATCAATGGCCACGATTACACTGTCGACCCCAAGGTCGTCGAGGCGATTACCAAGTATCCGACGTACTACAACGCCGGAGCCGTGGGGCCTGACGGATTTCCCGATTTCGTCATGGGGCAAAGCATCATCCATCCGGTCGACACTGGCATATGGATGCAGCGTGTTTTGGACATGGCCTGGGCCGCGCAGAACGATCCCACCTATTCGCCCGACGAGCGGCAGCAGATCCTGGCTTTTGCATACGGCTACGCCACGCACGCCGCAGGGGATCACTTTGCCCACAATTTGGTCAACGAATTTGCCGAAGGTGTCTACCCGTCGACCTCGGATGTGCTTTCCAATACCCAAGACCTTGCCAACGCGGTTCGGCACTTTATCGTCGAAGGCTACATCGGAGACGCCACGCCAGGGTACGACAGCGACAATCTTCGCACGCTGCTGCCGGATGGCGATCTGAGCAATAACTCGACGGTTGGCAGCAGCTTTGACGTGCCAACCCGCTTCGTCTACGAGACGTTGATCAAGCCTTTCCCGGGTGACCCCACAGCCGTAGCGGACACGGGATACACCACGCTGGCAGTCAACGCCACGACCAATCAATTCACCCGCACGACCGGCAGTTTCCTCGACGACCACTTTACCGTAGGCCAGACGATCTACTCGTTCGGCTTCAACGGCAACAACGGTCAATACACCGTGACCAATGTCACCGCGACGGCCATTACCGTGGCCGAGCCGCTATCGGCGGGCGATTCCGCGGGGACCGGCGACGAAGCCCTCGTCACACAGGGGAGCCGTGGTGTCCTGTTGGATACGTTCCTATCGTTGCGAGGTACCGTGGCCGAGCAGGCGCAAATCGCAACGACCGCCTACACGACAGCATACGGCACAGCGCCCAGCATGGATTTCAACGGGCTGCTCGACCACCTGATTGCGCTGGGCTCGACTCCCAGCGTGCAGCAGAGTGCGGAACTGTATGCCTCGTACCTGGCCTATTGGCGAGACAGCCTCGACGCCGGAATCAAGGTCTGGGCGCAGGTCGGCCTGGATGCCAGCGAAGCGCTATTCGACTTCCAATCACTCCGCAACGTGCAGAATAGCGTCGGACAAGGGGTCGGCAACGATTCAGATCCCGAGCGCGCGGCTGCCGAGGATCAGGTCGGGTTGATGAGCACCTTCTTGTCGATCTTTAACGACCCGAACCAGGATGGCGATACTTCCGACTCGTTCATTTCCAACCATTTGTTGCCGATGTTTGGCGTGCCGCAGAGAGTCGCCGACCTGGGCAATTTCCTGCAATCATTCATCAGCCCGCTCGAAAATAACATCATCGAGCCGCTCCGCCTGGCGATCAATCCACTCGAGTCCGGCAGTAGTGGATCGGGAAGCGGGGGAATTACAGATATTCCCAAGCAGTTCATCGAGCAAATGTTTCAACAGCGTTACGGCCTTGATGTAGAAACGATCGGCAAACTGATTAATCTGCCCGACGGCATGGACCTCGAGTCCGCCACGATCGGGTCGAAGACTATAGACGTCTTCCAGCCTGGCGATCACGCCAAGCTCGATGGTTATTTAGGCATCCAAAGTCAGGCGACCGACGCCGCTCCGCCGGATGATCCCAACTTCGTATTTTTCGACAGGCCTCAGACCATTGTTGGGCCAGATATAGAATTCGACCCGACGAAATTCGCCGCCTACGCAGACGCCGTCACACTTTCCAAGATCATTCTGCTGCAAGAAACGCCACTCGACGGCGACACAGCAAGCTCCGGTCAGCTCAGCGCATTGGTAAACAATACGCTCGCGGATTTGGGGACACCGCTTGCGACGCCGTACGATTGGTCGCGCCTCAACATGGATAGCGCCGACGGTGGAAACGTACTCACCACTACGCTGCAGAAGCCGGGAGTGATGGTTGCCGCAACGCTGCCCGACGGTTCGATCGGCCAGGTGCTTTCCGACGCGCAACCGTGGCTCTTGCAGATTGACGGCGATCACAACTGGCGGCAGGACAGTCTGATTGTCAGTGATTTGGCATACCGCGTCGGTCCGCAAACCACCGGCGCGGCCACGGCCGATGCGTCATGGACCATGAATGTAACAGCGGGTCAACCGTATCAGTTGCAGGCGAGTTGGCAATCGAACGTCACGCAACGAATCAACGGCCAACCGATCAACCCGGCCACCAATGCTCATTACCGCGTCTATGACGGCGCCAATCCGGTGCCTATCGCGGATTTCTTCGTCAATCAACGCGAACTTTCCAACCAGGTGTCCGATGGAGATTTTTCCTATAACGTGCTGGGCAGCGTCACCTCGACCAGCGGCACGTTGCGAGTCGAGTTAGACAATGTCGCCGACGGTGACGTGATTGCCGGACCGCTGCGCGCCCAGGCGGTGAATAACTCTCTGGACGTACGGCATGTACAACTCACGCGCGATCCGCAGACCCTGGCCGTGCTCCCCAGCGGTTATGCCGAGCCGCTGGCCGGCTGGATTGACTTGAAATATGCCACCGGCACCGGCAACGATCCCCTGTGGGAAAGCGATATTCTGCGCCCTGTGTTCCGCGCGCTATTTGTCGACTGGCAAAACGGTGCGCTGAATTTTCCGGACCTTGGCGACACGCCTTCGCCCGATCCCAACGAAGTCGTCGGCGGTATCACGCCGTCGGTGCGCATCCACGCGCTTGTGACCCCCACAGACCCGGTCCCATCGCCAGCGCCGGCCACGGGCGTAAACCTAGTGGCGAATGGCGCGAGCACGTTTACTTTCAGCGGTACCGTTATCGTTTCGTCTGCCATGGGAAATGGTGACGCCACGCCCGACGCGCTCACGATCGTCGCTACCGCGATCTCGAGCGGTCCGACAACGCTCTCCGTCGATTCTTCGAACAATCGGTTTACGCGCGCGGCGGGCAGCTTCCTCACCGACGGTTTCCAAGTCGGACAAGAGATTCACGCCACTGGTTTTCTCATCAATAACGGCACTTACCGGATCACGGCGGTGACCGATGGCGCCATCACGGTCGACGCGAATTTGTTGCCCGGCGACTCGTCGGGCGACGGCGACGAACAACTGCTGGTTCCGGGGCAAATCATCATCGCCGGCGCCGTAGGGGGAAGCGGCCTAGGCAATATCACACTCGAAGCGGATGACGTCGAGGTCGACAGTGGCGCAAAGCTCTCCAGCCGACAGGTGGCGCCCGGTGGTAACCCATTCACGGATCCCTCGATTGCCGACTCTGGCACCATCGCGATCTTGGCGCCCCTAATCAATATCGGGGCCGATGCCGAGTTACATGCCGACGCGACGGGCGCTTTCGCACCCGGCGACATCTCGTTAACGGCACTCGATTCCCAGATTCTCTCCTGGAGTTTATCGATCGGTAGCTCCCGGTTTCTCAGCCTCGGTGCAAGTGGGACGATCGATATCGGTGCCAGCGCGCAGTTGGCGGCGCGCGATATCAATATCGTGGCACAAGTCAGCACGCAGAAATCAGCACTCGACACGGACGCGAATCCATCAGCGAATGCGGGACTGGATACCACGATTGACGAGAGCGACGTCTTTGAAGTTACGGGCCATGCCGCCGCGGTGATTTCGGCGGCCACGGCCAAGATCGACATCAGCGAAGGCGCAGTGTTACAGGCCGCGCGCAATGTGATGCTAAACGCCGACGCCCAGTCGAGCGCCGCGATCACGACGCGTAGCGAGTACTTCGGCATCACCTACGGCAGCTCGTCACCTGCGGCCGATGTGATCGTAGAAAATGGCGCACTGATTGCGGCGGCTGGCCAGGTCAACCTGCACGCGACTGCCGAAAACACTTTGGCAGTCACCACGCTGGTTCCCCAGACAGGAGACGTGGCAAACCTATCGCTTTCCTATGGAAAGGCGCGCAGTCACTCCGATGTCGCGGTTCAGTCCGGCGCCACGATCAATGCCGCATCGGCGACCATGGATGCGGAGAATACGAATTCGATTTCCAATCTCGCGATTGCCGCGGGCTTTCCCGGTAGCGGCACCTTGATCGGTGTCGGGGCGGCGCTCGCCATCGGATCGTATCAATCCGACGCCAGCACGGACATCAGCGGCAACATCAACGTCAGCGGTGATCTGCGGATCGAGGCCCATTCGAAGAATCTCAAGGATGTCACCCGCTCGCTCGGCCAGGTGGCCGTGACCCCGGACGCGACAAACGGACTCGTCCAGTCGCTGACCACTTTCCTGGCGCATTTAGACCTCAGCACAGTCGTCGATGGCCGCACGATCAATCCTACACAGATCGGCACCGACGTTTCGCTCGCGGCGTCCGCCGCACTCGTTAGAACCGAGAACAAGGCGGCCGCTCTGATCGACGACGGTTCGTATGTTGTCGTCGGCGGCGGTATGACAATTGACTCGACCGCGGATGAGCCGTTTCAGATCAGCGCCACGGGAAATGCCGCTGACGCCTCGACCGTGGGCATCGGCGGAGCGGTGGCCTGGTCGCGCGTGGCTAACCAAGCCACGTCTTTCGTCGGCTCAAACGCGACTGTGGACGTCGCTCATGTATTGTCCATCACCTCCAATGCCACGGTCCACAACCCAGGACCTACGGCCGATCCGGATCCGACGTTTCAGCCCGTGTTTACCTTGCCGACCACCACCGGCGGCACGGGGACAGGCCAAATCGAGCAGCAATACACTGACGCCAACACGGTCGCCGGCGCCGTCAACGCCGCGTTCGATCCGTTGACGGCGTTTCTCGCGCCGCTGCTGGCCGACCCCAGTTTGATGGGGACGAGTTTCGTTCAGGCAAACGGTAGCGCTCCAGGCGGCGCCGTGGTCCTGGGTGGGGGCGTCAATTATCTGAAAGTCTATAACCAGGCCGCCTCAGGAATCGCCGGCGGAGCGCAGGTCAACCAGCGCCCGGCGGTCGTCACCGTAGGATCGGATCAGGACGTCGCGCTCGACGCGCAGGGAACGATTCATCTGACCAATATGGCGGGCATGGACACGTCGCCGCTCGATTTCGACGGCGGAAGTCTCGCCGTGGGAGGCTATTTCAATGCCCTTTATGCCGACAATTACGCGAAGGCCTCGATTGACGATCGCGCCCAAGTCAGCGCGGCACGCGACGTGACAGCGAACTCCAACACGACCAACGATATTGTTCAAGTGACGCAACCGGGCACGGCCGCAGGAGGCGTGGGTATTCAAGGTGCATTTGGCCTGGTCGTGCTGGGACACGAATCGTTGGCCTACATCGAGGATCGCGCCGTTGTACACGCGGGACGTGACGTTGTCCTGAACGCGCTCAACGGCGGCGCCGTGGTCAATACGGCCGGCGGTGCGGTGCATGGCGACGACGGCGGAATCGGTGCTGCGGCTGCCTACACCGTGGAGACAGTGCCCAGCACGCTTGACCCAGCGTCGGACGAAGAGCTGCAAGGTCGTAGCGAAACCCATGCCGTCATTGGTGACTCTGCTGCGGCGATTGGCCCACTGGGGACCGGCGGAATTGTTGGCCTGGTGACCGCTGGGCGTGATGTGCGACTCAACGCGCAGTCGAATCAGCAATTCTGGACGACATCGGCCTCTGGGGCTTCATCGGGTGGGTCGCTCGGAGACCTGGGAGGAGGCCAGGAGCAATATCACGGATTGGACTTCGGATTCGGTTTCTCGGGCGACGTCGCGTACAACTCACTTACCGACAGTGTCCAAGCCTTTGTGCGGGACACGTCGGCAGTTCAGGCGGGCAATGACATTCATCTCGAAGCGAACGATGCGCCGCTTGTCGAGGCGACGGCCGGCGCCGTGGCGTTCGGCAATCACTTGGGAATCGGTGGTTCGTTCGCCCACAACGGCATCAACGAGATGACGCGGGCCTATACGCAAGATACGACGCTGCACGCTGCCGACGTGGCGATACTTGCAACGACGGGCAGCGTGGTGCTAGCTTTCTCGGACGGCGGCGCGGGGACCAAGGCCGACGTGGCTGTGGCCGGTTCGGTCAACGAGAACCAACTCGAGACGCTGGCCGAGGCTGCCATCGGCGCACGGACCAACGCTTCCATTCCCGGCACGCTGGATGTCAACGCCCAGGGCAACATGTCTGTCGTGTCGAATGCCGGCGCCTCGTCGGCGTCGACCGACGGCTTTGCCGCTTTGGGGGCGGCGCTAGACATCGGCTCGATCAGCAACGACTCCCATGCTTTCGTTGGCACCGGCTCCTACGTCGTGACGCCGAACGATCTGCATATCAACGCCAACAGCAACGAGCATGTGCTGTCGGTCTCGGCCGCATTGGCCGACGGCGGCGCGGGAACCCAAAACCGGCTGTACATCAACAACGGAACGGATTCGCCACTGGACGGCGTGGCAGGAGAAGATGCCGGGGGCCGCGATACGCTCACTTCGTCGGTTGCCATCGGGGATCTTAACGGGGACGGCAAACCCGACCTGGTAACCGGGGACTTCGCCCAGTTCAACCGTAGCTATCTGAACGACGGCAGCGGCAATTTTAGCGCTGGAAAGGATATCGGAAGTGCGCTCGGCGCGCTCGATAACCTGGAAGCCCCCACGATCGACAAGAACTCGCTCATCCCTGATCTGACGCTCGCAGTGGCACTGGGCGATTTCGACAAGGACGGAGACTTAGACGTCATTGCCGGGAATCTAGGGCAACCCAACCGGCTCTATTTGAACGATGGGAAGGGCAACTTCTCTGCCGGAATCGATATTGGCGTAGGCACTCTCAATGTTTCGATCGATCCTTCGCTGACGAGCGACAATATCAGCACCACCGACCTGGTACACGAACTACAGACGCAGATCGACAATCAATTGGCCCCGTCGGGACTCGTCCCCGGCACGGTGCAAGTGTCGATCGATCCGACCAGCGGCCAGATTGTGCTTACGTCGACGTCGCGAGTGCTGGATGCGGCCAGTGCCGAGAGTGCGATAAGCGCCGCCCGCCGCGACGGGCTGATTGTCACCAATGCGGCGAACGACCCGCTGCCACTGAGTGTTTCGTTTGACGGCCACAACATTCAATTCTCGATCAAGCCCAATGACGCCGACACACTCGACAATGTGACCGCTGACGACCTGCGCGATCAGTTGCAAGGGTTGGTGGACCAGGCCGTGGTGGCGTCGGGTTTCGGAGCCGCCGGCGACATCAAGGTTCAGATCGACGCCACCGGACGCATGATCTTCACAACCGCCGGGCACACGCTCCTCTCGGCGGAGGCCGAGGCGCAGCTAGCGCAGGCACGGCGGGCGGGGGACCTTGTCACCCCCGGAAACGTGCCGCTGGTTCTCACACTTGGTTTTTCTGACGCGGACCAGACGACGTCGATCACCGTGGTTGATATCGATCACGACGGCGATCTCGACCTCGTCGTCGGTAACTTGGATCAGCACCCGCGGCTTTATATCAATCAAGGTCCTGGCAATCAGGCCGAGAAATTCACATCGCAAGGTGGGACGCGCACTTTTTCCATCGCGCGCGATATTTCGAGCGACGTGAACTTCACCACCTCGATTGCTGCCGCGGACCTGGATGGCGACGGCAACATCGACATCGTAACCGGAAATCTCGGCTTTGATCTGCCAGGCCTAATCAATCGCGAGTTGGTGAACGTTGGCGATTTTCTAGACAATACGGTCGTCGACTCCGTCAACCTGGTCCACAGCGGTCTCACTTCGCTCTTGAACCTGGTCGAAAAGGGCCTGCTCGATCGTTTCGATTTCGATCCTCTGGCGCCGATCACCGTCGCCACGATTGTTAACGCTGGCATCGCGTCTTTGCGAGGGCTAGCGCTCGACGGCGTCGTGACGCTGCAGAATTTTACTGACAAGGCGCTCGATCCGGCCGATTTGACGGCCTCGGGCCTGGTGACCGATGCCCAACTAGCGGCTCATGGGCTCGTGAACGCCGTGGGGAAAGTCTCGCTGTACGATCTTGTCAATTCGGGCCTGGCTGCACTGGATCAAGTGATCGGCAAAAACCTGGTCACGATCAACGACTTGTCACTGCCCGACATAAAGTTGGGCGACTTGCTGGGTTCACAGCTCACGGATATCAACGATCTGATCGACGATGGGATTGTCGACGTCAACAACCTGCTGGACATTAAGCTGGACTTGCGCCAGTTGATCGATTCCGGACTGACGACGCTGGCGGATCTGGCCACCAAGGATCTGCTCAGCCTGGCCGATCTTGATCCGGTTAAGACAAACCTTGATCAGCTCACCTCGCAGTACGCCTTTGGCGCGACAACGCGGATTTATTACGGACGTAGCGACGGAACTTTTGATCCGGGGGTGGATCTGAGCGCTGATAAATTCATCACGCGATCGATTGCCATTGGTGACGTCAATGGCGACGGGCACCCAGACATTGTCGTGGGGAACGTGGGCACGGGAGTCCGACTCTATGAAAATCTGAGTACGACACCCGGCACGCGCGGTTTCGACACCGGCACGACGATCACCCAGATCGGTCCGTTGACGCAGGCCGTGGTCCTCAAAGATATGGATGGCGACCACGATCTAGATCTGGTCGTGGGCAATCTGTCGACTCCCAACCAGCTCTATCTCAACGACGGTCACGGACATTTCGATGGCGGGACCGATATCAGTACCGACGCCAACGCCACCGTGGGACTGGCCGTCGACGATGTCAACGGTGACGGACACCCCGACGTCGTGACTGCCAATTCCAAACCAGCTATCGGCGCCGCCGGAGCGGGCAGCGCCTTCGATGTGGGGGGAAATGTCCAGGCTTACGTCGCCAGCGGGGCCACGGTGATCACGGACAAAAGCTTGTTCGTATCGGCCCAGGACGCGCCGCAGGTTGTGGCCCTATCGCGTGCCGGAGCGACCAGTTCGTTCGGCAGCGCGAGCCTTTCGGCGGTAAGTCCGAATATCGATTCCCAGGTCGTGGCTCATGTCGATGGCACGGTGCGTGCCGCGCTCGGCAGCGGGCTGACCGCGCCGGCGGGCGTATTCGTGACGGCGACGAGCAATGACAATCTTTTGGGACACGCCTCGGGGAACGCAACTGCTGGCGAGGCGGCACTGGCTGCCTCGGCCGTGATCTTTCGGATGGATACAAGCGTGGACGCCTTTGTGGGACCGCAGGCGAAAATCGATATCGTCAATCCTACAGCTACCGTTCCACTCGACCTGCAGGTTTCGGCACAGCATAACACGCTCGGTCTCGGGGTTGCTGGATCGTTTGGCGCATCTCCCTTCGTCAGTGCGGGAGCGGCATTCGTCGCTACGCTGGCGACAAAATCCGTCACAGCGCATCTGGATAGCGCCCAGGTGCACGCTCAAAACGACGTGCTGCTGCAAGCTTCGTCGAGTGAGGACGTCGACGCATCGGCCGCGGGAGTCGGAGCGGGCTTGGCGCTGGCCGTGGCGGGTTCGGCCGTGTTCACGCAACTCGATAAGCACACTCAGGCCACGATCAACGGCGGCACGACCCTGGCCGACGGCAACGTCGTGCTCACGGCGGACAGCCATTCTACGTTTGATCCCATCTCGGGCGCCGTAGGATTGGGCGTGGGGGCCGGCATCGGCGCCGCCGTGAATGTGTTCACAAAAAATGACGTCACCAGCGCCACGATTCAGAACGGGGCCATCGTTGACGCCCTGGCGCAACACGCCGCGGCAAGTGTCTTCTCGGGCCAGATCGTCAATGGCGCTCGGCAGATGGAACTCCTGCAAGGAGTCGTGCTGCGCGCCAATTCGGAGGAAGATATAAGCCCGATCGCCGTGGCCGGAGCTTTGGCGGCGGGATTTGCCGGAGCGGGGTCGGTCAACGCCATCGTCCTTAACAACCAGACGACGGCCGCGATCACCGGTGGTTCGGTGGTTGGTCAGATGAGTGGCAGCGCGACAACCCAGATCGTTTCGCTTTTGGCCTGGAATACGACCAATGTGGGCGGTTTCGCCGGCGCACTCTCAGGGTCTCTCGCTGTGTCCGCGGGCGGCGCCGCCAACGGCGGACGCCTGACCAAGGATACAGAAGCGTACGTCGATGGCTCGTCGACCGTTTCCGCCAACGACGACGTCGAGGTGCTCGCCCTGTCGAACGAAGTGATAGCACCTATCACGGCCACGACTGGCGTCTCGGCCTTGGCGACGATCGCGGGTGCGGCCGACATCTTCACGATTCCAGTAACGACGTCGGCGTACATTACTGGCGCCGCAACCGTCACAGCGCAAGGCAGCGTCGTCGTCAACTCTGATGATGCAACCAACGTGCATTACGTCACCGGGCAAAGCGCCTTCAGTTCCACAGCAAGCGCCGGTGCCTCGGCTGGCCTGGTCAGTCTGGAGAAGAATACGCAAGCCTACGTCGACAGCGGCGCACATGTCACCGCCATGGCCTTGCGGCCTGCCGCGACGACACGTAGCGGTACCTTCGACGTCAGCTACACGCCGAATACAGATAATATTCCAGGATTGCTCGGCTCGCTGGTGTTTGACGTGCTCGGTGTTTTGTTCGACAACCCCATCCGCACATTGGTGAACGCACTGAGTTTCGACGGTGACCTTTCGATTCTGAACATCACGCCCGCAAGCAGCCCGCAAGATGATCCGGATCTAACCGGCTCGCGATCCTCGACGCCATCCATCGTCCCGATCCGCGGAGTGGCGATTTCCGCGACGTCGCGTGATGCTTTGGACGCGATGGCGATCGGTTACGGAGCAAGTGGCACGCTCACTGCGCAATTTTCGGCGGGGGCGATCGTCTCGGCCAATCACACACTGGCGCATATTGGGACTGACGCGGTCGTGAATCAGTCGACGACCGGCGCCGGCGACGAACAAACTGTCATGGTAACGGTCGGTTCCGACCTGTTCTTCATGGGCTTGTCCGGCGGTGCCGCGCTGTCTTCCCCCAGCCCGTCCGTGGGCACGGCGGGCGGAGCATTTGATCTGGCGCTTACGAACGATACGACCGAGGCCGGGATCGACGGGGCCATCGTGAATGCGAAGTCCGATGTGCTTGTCGTGGCCAAGGCCATCCACGATGTCATGGTGTTCGCGGCCGGCCTCAGCGCGGCCGCAGAGGGATCTCTCGTCGTGGCGGACGGATCGGCGGATTTCATTTCCATCAAGCAAGCCACGTACGCCTATATCGGCGACAAAGCCGTGGTCAATGCCGACGGCAATATCATGGTCTCGGCCCACAGCGATACCGACGTGGACAGCATGGCCGGTGCTGCGGCCCTGGGCCACAGCTTCACCGGCGCCGGGTTCTCTTTCGCTACCGTAGTCATCGGCAAAGATACCGAGGCATTCATCGGCAAGGACACCACCGTCAACGCCAAAGGAAATACCAAGAGCACGTTGCAAGTATTCGACGGCTCAATCACGCCCTCGCTGGGTATGAAGACGATTCACGGCGTAGCCGTGCAAGCCGTGAGCAGCGAAGACGTGTTCAACGTGGCCGGGGCCGGCACCGCCTCGTCGCTCATTGGATTGTCGGGCTCGGTCACGGCGGCATTGGTGGATTCTGATACTTCGGCATTCATCGATGAGAATGCCAAGGTCAACACCGACGAAGCCGGCGCCAGCTCTTCCCAGTCGGTGAATGTGTCGTCGGCCAATCAAACCACCCTGTTCGGTGTGCCGATCAACTTCGCCTTCGGTTTATTGGCCGCCGGCGTGGGGGTGGACATCGGCGTGGTTCGCAACGACACCACAGCACGCATCAACAAGGGCGCCCGCGTCAATGCGCTGCAGGATATCGACGTTTTCGCGCTCGACCGCATTCAGGGCGACAGCTTCATCGCCAATATCGGGCAGCCGACCAAGCTGGGAATCAATTTGATCCATTCGATGTATTCGCTGCGCGGCGATTTGGAGTCGCCACTTCTACTGCCGATCGTGGGCACAGCCCTGGTACCGGCATCGTTGCTCAACGCCAACAGCACCGATTCCATTCAGTCGGATCTGGATCTCGTCATTCAGAAGCTGACGAGCTTGGGGGGAGGTGGAATTCGTGACACCCTGGACCAATACAACGGAGCCCTACCCAGCGCTGGCGCAGCGGCCGTGGCGCTGACCAATGCTACCCCCAGCGATGTGGTCACGAGCGCCGTTGAAGGAAACATCGAAGGGCTGGGGACCAATGTCGTCGTGGATGGAGCGATCTTGCACGCCGGACGCGATCTGACGGTCGCGGCGCGCGAAAGCAGCGATTTCGAGTCCGATACGACGACCGCCACCGATTTGATGTATCTGATTTCGCCGCCGGTCGATTCATCGGTCGCAGTCTATAGCGATCGTTCGTTCGTAAATACGCATGACATCGCTGTGGCCTCACTCACCGGCGGCACAGTCGCCACTGCTGGCCGCGACGTGCTCGTCGAAGGGGATGTGAATGGCAAGAGCGTGCTGACGGCTACGACCGGCTCCAACACGGTGCAGAATCTGATCGGCGCGTATGTCGACGGCTCGACGATCAACGCCGGCCGCAACAGTGATGTGCACGCCCAACAGACCGTCGACGCTCTGAATCGTTCCTTGCTGCCGCGCTACGATGGTTTGCAGTTCAAACAGGGTTCGAACACGATCCAAAGCACCGTCGAAGCCAAGGTAGCAGACCAGTCGATCATCACCGCGGCAATGGACTCCGGCGTGCATGCCGAAGATGACACCACGGCGGGCGTGCTGGCCGATTCTGTGACCATCGACAAAAAGGGACCCATCAAAGGCATCATTCCAGCGGCTGGCGTCGCTGTTGCCACCAACGAAATTAACGACACTGTCCGCGCTGCTGTCGAGCAGTCTCGACTCACCGCCACCGCGGGCGACGCAGAGATCAAGGCCGTGTTCAACCCCGATGCCATTTCCGTCGGTCTGGGCGTTGCGGAAGCCAGCCAGCTGGCGGTTGTCGCCGGAACTTACGCCGGCAATACAATCGCAGGAACACTCGACGCGCATTTGTCGGCCGGGTCTCAAGTCGTGGCGGCGGGCACCGTCAGCGTGTTATCTGACGATGGCGGGACCATTGTCGCGGTCGGTGGCAACGCGGCCATCGCCAAGGGGGCGTTCGCGGGCTCCGCCGCGATATCCAATAACACGATCACCACGAATGTCACGGCGTTCGTTGACGGCGCCAACACGAGCGTCGTCGCACCCGTGATCGATATCGAAGCCTACGACAATGCCGACATTATCTCGGTGGCGGTCGGCGGCAGCGATGCAAACCATTTTACGCTGGGAGGTTCCATCTCGGAAAACGACGTCGGCGGCTTGCTCGATGCGCACATCTCGGCGGGAGCCATAGTAACCGCGCTGCAATCGGTAACGGTCCAGGCGCACGACGACACGCAGATCACAGCTATCGCAGGGGCCGTAGCCGTGACGAGTAATGCTGGGGGCGCGGTCGGCGCTGGCATCTCGAAAAACAAGATCACCCGCAATTCCACAGCGTACATCGATGGTGCCACGGCGCACAGCGCCACGGTCGATGTCTTTGTATCCAGTGATGCCGCGATCAACTCGGTGGCCGTCGGCGGTGCCGAAGCGCAAAATTTCGCGGCCGGAGGATCGTTGGCCGACAATACGATCGCCGGTAGTCTCGACGCCCATATTGGTGATGGCGCGCAGGTTACACCCTCGCTACGACTTTCCGTGGACGCGGGCGATCATTCGCGCATTTCGGCGGTCGCCGGCGAGGCGGCATTCACTTTCAGCGGCGGAGCAGCCATCGGTGCGGCCATTTCGACCAACGAGATAACGCGCGACACGGTCGCCTATATCGACGGAGCCGGCACCCTCGCAACCGCCACCGCGGCGGAAGTGCTAGCGACCAGCGACGCGCAGATCGAGGGCATTGCGGCCGGCGGCGTCGGTGCACAGAACTTTGCGGCTGGCGGTTCCCTCACGACCAACACCATTGCGGGTTCGCTCGATGCGCACCTATCCGGCGGGGCCGCCGTCTCGGCCAGTAAGACCGTTACCGTCTCGGCGACCGACACGTCGACTATTTACGGTGCGGCAGGACAAGCGGCGTTTGCCACGAGTGCTGGGGCGGCCGTGGGGACAGCCATCTCCACGAATACGACCAGCCGACACGTGGTCGCCTTCGTGTCTGACGAACACACGACAGCCAACGCCGGCAATCTACGGCTGCTGGCAGACACCTTGGCCACGATCAATGCGCTGGCCGCGGTGGGTGTGGGCGGCGGGACCGTGGCGGCCGACTATTCCCTGTCTGAAAACCAGATTCAAAATACGACGGATGCCGCGGTGCTTAATTCTGCGGTGGTGGGAGGGAGTTCCATTTTCGTGAGGGGAAGCGATGATTCCACGATCCGTTCTCTCTCTGGCAGCGGCGCCGGCACCGGCGGCACGTTGGCCGCGGCAGCCGCGCAGGGGAAAAACCTGATTGCCAACAACGTCTTTTCCCATGTGGACAATGCGACGGTCAGCGGCGACACCGTCGACATCCTGGCTAGCTCTAACGACGACAATAACGATGGTCTTACTGATCCGACTACCAAGAGCGGCGATTTTGATAATTCGTTCGTCGACGACATCACGGCGATCGTCATTGGCGGGGCGGGGGCGGGCGTGCTGGGTTTGAGCGGCTCGATCGCGCTCAATGATGTCGCCAGCAATGTCGATGCACACATCGGTCAGGGCGCCAACGTGACGGCGACTTCGACGGTGCGCGTGCGCGGTCTGGACGATTCCGGCATCCGAGCAGTGGCGGGCAATGGCGAAGGCGCGGGAACCATCGCCGCCGGCATCGCCTCGAGCACCACGAATGGCCACTCCCAGGTCATGGCGGCGATTGACGCCGCCAGTGTCACGGCGCCGACCGTGGATGTCGATACGCACACTACCGGCAGCACCAAGTCGGCAGCCGCCATTGGGGCCGGAGCGGGTACCGGCGCATTCGACGTAGCCACAACCGATAACGAAATCGCCAACCGCTCCGATGCTCATGTCACGAACTCGGCTCACGTCGTGGCCAGCCAATCTTTGTTGGTCACAGCGGACGATAGCTCTGACATTTTGGCGATTGCCGGTGCCGGCGCGGGGGCCGGCGTTGTCGCCGTCGCTCCTGGCATATCCACGAATAACATTCAGAACACGGTGACGTCATTTGTCGACAACAATGCAACGGTCGATGCGGCAACTGCGTCGATCACGGCGGCAGATAATAGCAGGATCAACTCGGTCAGCGCGGGATTCGGAGGCGCAACCTACCTGACGATCACCGGTGGAGTGGGCGTCAATAACACCTCGAATACGGTTGACGCGCATGTCTCCAGTGGCGCTGTCGTCACGACTCAGACCGACACGACAATCGCCGCGACAGACGCCTCGACAAACGGTTCCTTTACCGGCCAGGCGGGGGGCGCACTCGTTGCTCTTGGGGCAGCAGCATCCTATAGCGAGATCGACAATCACATTCTGGCCTATATCCATCAGGCGACGGTCACGAGTACCGCGGGCAGCGTCAATGTCAACGCGGTCTCTGCGGCCACAATCAAATCCTTTACCGGCGGCGCGAACGGTGGGTTTGTCGGCATCGCCGGCAATGTCAGCGTGGTGTTCGTGGGGACGCAGACCGAGGCTTACATCTCGGATGCAACGGTAACCGCCTTCGCTAATGTCGTCGTCACGGCCGACGCCAACGACTCGTGGGATCTCGGCGTCGGTTCGCTGGCCGGCGGCCTGGTAGGCGCCAGCGGCGCGGTCGTCGTCAATAAGAGTGAGAACGTCACTCGCGCGTTCGTTGAGGGCGCGACCATTGTGGCACACGGCAAGGGAACCACGTCGAACGTCGAGCATTGGGATCCAGACACCGGTGTGCTAAGCATCGAGCAGATTCACGGATTGGCCGTGATCGCCAGTTTCGTCGGCCAACCGACCGGCAGCTTTAACGGAATGACCGCCATCAACGCCGGCGGCGGGTTAGTGGGCATTGGGGGGCTTGTCTCGGCGACGGATTGGCACAACCACACTGATGCGTTCATTGCCGCGTCACAAATCAATTCTGCGTCGGACTACGGTGGAAGTGTCATCGTCCGCGCGCACAGCGACGAAACGGTGAAAGCGCTCTCCGGCGGTGCGGCGGGTGGGCTGGTTGGCGTGGGAGGGACAATCGATCGCAGCAATATCGACAGCGAGACGCGCGCCTTCATTTCGAACTCCGATGAAAGTGGATCCGATCCGGACCCCGGCACGTCGGTGGTTTACGGTCAAGGAGTGGAAGTCAGCACCGTCACACGCGAGAAGCTTGATCTGGCCGTGGTTGGCATTGCGGGCGGGGTGGTGGGAGTTTCCGGTGCCGTTTCTGTGACGGACGTCGCGGATCACAACACGGCCTTCGTGCACGATTCGGATATCTTTTCGCACCACGATATTTCGGTGCTCGCCGACGATACGGTCACAACTCACACCGACGTCGGCTCGTTAGGGGCCGGGGCGGTTGGACTCGGCGTTTCGGTAAGCGTTAATACCATCGAGAACGTCGTGCAGGCGCAGGTTTTGGGCGGGCACCTGAACGCGGCCGGCGCTACAACTATCGCCGCCGACAGCGACGAAACTCTCGATCCGCTCGTAATGACAGCCGGACTTGGCGCCGTGGGCGTAGCCGGAACCGTGGCCGTCAACAACATCCGCACCACGACCGAGGCGACCGTACAAGATGGCTCCCGCACGTCGCTATTGAATCAGGACCCAGCATACAAATCCGGCGTCAGCTTCGAGCGCGGCGTCGTGCAAACGGTGACCGTCAGTGCCAACGACACGGCGCTCATCAACGACGACACAGGAACCGCCGCGGCGGGCGAGTTCGCTGGCGTGGGGGCATCGGTCGACGTCGGTGCCATTCGCAATCGTACGGTCGCTCACGTTGGTGGTCAGTCGATTGTCGGTGCCCTGAATGACGTATCGATTCTGGCGCACGAATCGCGATCGATCGATTCGTTTGTAGCCGCCTTTGGCGCAGGCATTGCGGGGCTTTCGGCCGCTGTCTCGGTTCAAAGCCTGGGCGCCTCGACCGATTCGATGGCAGACACCGAATTCAATCGATCCGTCGGTGGGGCAAATCTGCTGAATCAGGTCGATGCCAGCTTGTTCACGCCGGACGTAGCCAGCGCCATCAACTATCACGGATTTGGCACGTCCCCCATCATCGTGCATGCCACCGTGCTCGTGGACGGCCTGGGCGATCCCACGGTGGATGGTGCGATCTCAGCGACTTCCTCCAGCGACCGCGGCGCGATGGCGTTCGTCGATGATGCCGGGCCAGGAGCTGGAGCCCAAATTCAATCAGGTCGCGATATCACCATCCAAGCGACAAACTTGTTTCACCTGGACCAGAGCGTGGGAAGCGCGGCGCTGGGCGTTGTAAGCGTCGGAGCCAGCATCGGCATTGGCTCTATCCAGAACAACACGCAGGCCTACTTGGGGAGCGCCGATTCGCTGCAAGCGGCGCGAAACATCTCGATTCAGGCCCAAGACCACGAGTTGCAACCAAATAGCGAGTTGAACGCCATCGGAGGCGGAGTGGGTTTCATCGCTGCCCAGGCTAACGTGGCCACGCTGACGATTTCTGGCAACACAACGGCCCGCCTCAATGGGAATGCAACGATTGTCGCGGCCCAAAACGTTGTCGTCGAAGCCAGCCAGCAATCGAACGTCGATTCCGAAGGGAAGGGGTTCTCGGCCGGTCTTGCCGCGGCCGGCGCCGACATTGCCACGTCGCGTGTCGATACGAACGTCACGGCGGACATCGGCGCCGGAGCGAATGTCGGTGGAGGGGCCGGAAGCGTGGGCAATCTGACGGTCGACACAATCGCCGATAACACGACAACCGCCAATGCCTTGGTCGGCCAGGCTGGGCTAGTCGCTGGAAACGACGGCACTTCGCGATCCACCGTCGACGCCAACCACTACGCCCATATCGGCGACGCGAATGTAACCGTGACGGGTGCCGTGACGGTCAATGCAACCTCGACCGGAAACGCCAAAGCAAGTGTCGGCGAGCTGGCCGTGGGATTGGCGGCGGGCGGATTCTCCGATCCGGATTCATTGGTGGAAGGTTCCGTGCAAGCGCGCGTTTCGGACGGTGCGAATATTCACGCTCCCACAATGACCGTCGGCGCCACTTCGACCGATCGTGCCAATTCCGATAGCGAAGCCATCGGCGTCGGACTCGTTTCGGGAAATGCGACCGGGAGTGACGCCACAACGAACGTCACGGTGGCGGCGCACATCGATGACGCCAATATCGTGGTGCCCGGCGTCCTGACCATTAACAGTCATTCGAACGATATGGCAACCTCGGCAAGCGGCGTGGTGACGGTCGCCCTGGCGGCCGGCGGCGCCTCGCTAGCTAACGCCACGACTCTGGGCGCAAGCCAGGCGTATTTGGGAACGGGAGGAAACATCTCCGCAGGCAGCCTGGTTATCAGCGCGTATGGCAGCGACGGCACGCAGGTCAACGCCGACGCCTTCGGCGGCGGGGTGCTGGCCGGCGACGGCGCCATCGCAACGGCTCAAACTCAAGGGACGGCCGAAGCCTATATCGGCAACGCTTCGGTAGAGACGACCGGTGACGTATCCGTGAGCGCTTCGTCCGCCCGGTTGTCCAACGCCAACACGGGGGCCATCGCCGTCGGCGTAGTTGCCGGCGGAGCATCCGTATCCAATGCTACCACCGGCGGGTCAACTCTGGCCCATACCGAAGGTACCGTCCATGCTGGTGGCAACCTGCAAATCGAAGCTGCGGACGAGGACAGCTTTGCCAACGCATTGGCAAACGCGTATCAGGGCGGAATCGTTACCGGAAGTGGCGCCGTCACCAACGCTACGCTCAACTCGCAGATTCGGGCGTACGCGAACAACGGCACGAACCTGACCGTGGCTGGTAATTTGCTCGTGCAGGCGCAAAGTCTGGGCAACGTCGTCAATTCCGATGCCGAGGGGGCCAGCATTGCCGCATTCGAGGCAGGAAGTTCCAACGCCAACGCGTCTGACTCTCCCACGGTTGAAGCATCGATACGCAACGGCGCCACAGTCGATTCCAGCGGCAGCATAACCGTCGAAGCGGTCAACACGCCGCTGGTGAGCATGAGCCTGGCCGACACTTCGGGTGGTTCGCTGATTGGCACGACCGGCGCGTCGGCGACCGCGCATGCGGCCGCAAACGTGATGAGCTTCGTCGGCGCGGCCACGGTACATGCGGCGCAATCTCTGTTGGTTCGCACCGATTCGCTCAACAACGCCCAGGCCACCGGTGATGGTACCGCGATTGGTTTGTTGCTGGGCGTGGGAGATGTGCATGCCAAAGCATTTTCCGGAAATCAAACGCAGGCCTATTTGGCAGCCGGCGCCAATGTGAACGTGGGAAATCTAACTATTCAATCTGTCGGCAATGATCTGTCTACCAGTAGCGTGGTGGGCTCGGGCGGCGGATTCATTAGCGACAACGCCACCGAGGCAGATTCGGATGTCAGCCCGAACATAGTGGCGGCGATCAACGATGGCGCCACAGTCGTTACCACGAACTCAATAATCATCTCGGCTAAGTCCAGCCCCGAAGGGGACAGCAATTCCACGGCCAACGCCTTCGGTGCGGTCGCGGTGGGCGAGTCTGACGCGAACACCACCATTCGTCCCACCGTCGTGAGCCGCGTGGGAGGGAACGCGCATGTGACTGCGGGGGGTGATGTCACGATAGAGTCGGACTCGGGCGATTTTTCGCCCCCTTCGAACGACACGTTTAATCCCGGCGACGTCAATCTGGCGCAGAACACAATAACGTTGGCGAACCATGGTCTCAGCGATGGTAGCCAGGTCGTGTATCAGAGCGCTCCGTTCGTCCCCATCGGCGGCTTGCAGGACGGACGGCAATACAACGTGCTGGCCGTCGATGCCAATACGATCCAGTTCGGCGCTCGCTTCGACGGCGCTCAAGTCGATGCGGCCCGGGATACGATCAAAACAACCGGCACGCACGACCTCGTGACCGGTGATCGGGTTGTCTACCACAGTGACGGGCAACCGAACGTCTCGGGCCTGGTGGACGGTCAGACCTATTTCGTACGCTTGATCGATGCCACCACGATCAAACTGGCCACCACTCTCGCGGGCGCGCAGAACGCGCCGAAGAGCTTTGCGGCGACGGCCGTCGATAGCATCGGTAACACGATCAACATTCCAAGTCACGGTTTCGCCAACAACCAGGCCGTGACATACCACGCGCCGAACACGGCGAAGAGCTTCAATTCCACGCTGGTGGATGTCGCGGAGGATTCATCCGGAAACCTGATCCGGGATACCAACGGCAAGCCGCTAGACGATCCGGGGCAAGACGACATTCTGGTGGCCAACAACACCTTTGTTCAAGGAGAGGCTGTCCTCTACACCGCTAGCGATCCAACCAAGGCCATTGGTAACCTGATATCAGGAACCGTCTATTACGTTATCAAAATCAACAACGATTTGATTCGCCTGGCGACAACCCCGGCATTGGCCACGGCCGGAACGGCCATCGCCTTGACCCCTGATAAGAGTTCGGCTGGCCGAACAGTCACACACGCTCTATTGCCGGCCGGCGATCTTCCGATTGGCCCGTTGGTCGATGGAACCACGTACTATGTAGTCGTGGTCAATCCCAATCGTATTGGATTGGCCGCGACCCCAGGCGGACCACTATTGGATTTGAATGCTCTCGCGCTGACCGGCACGAGTACGCTAGGGACGGAAGGAATCGACCTGGCTCCCTCCAGCGGCAAGCAGTCACTGGACCTGGATTTCACGTCGTCGTCGACGGGCGCGAATCACCTGGCCGGTCCTAACGGGCTGCCGCTGTCGGCATTCGGAGGTTTGTCGGGTGACGGGCAGTCCTCTTCGCTCGCCACAGGGTCCGGCGGAGGATTGTTCTTCGGCGGCCAGGCAGCCAATGCCAGCACGATCGCCACGCCCGACGTGCAGGCCTATGTCGACGTTGGAAGCGGGCAGGCCGCCATTCAGGCCCAGGGAAACATCACGATCACGTCGAATTCCATCTCCAACGTGGCAGGTCACTCGTCGAACTCCTCGGGTGGTCTGGTCGGCAGCGGACAATCCTTGGCGACGGCCAACGTCACCAACAACAACGACGCGTATGTCGGCGACAATGCCCAGATCGTTGCCGGCGGCAACATTACGATCCAAGCCGGCTCTAACCATATTGCCGACGCCGGAGCCAGTTCGGACGGCGGTGGCTTGATCGACTTGGCCGAAGCCGACACGTTCTCCGACATCGGTCACGACACGCGGGCGCGTACCGGAACAAACTCGAAGCTCTCGGCGGGCGGCACCATTTCGATCCAGGGGCTTTCCAGCACGCAGGCCTACACCGATTCTGAAGTCGATTCCGGCGGCCTCGGCGCGGATGCCAGTGCCAATGACCAAAGCCGCGGCGATGACGATCCAGGAGGCGTACGGATCGGCGTGGCCAGCGATGCCCTAACCCAGGTCGAGATCGGCGCCGGATCGCAGCTCACCGCCACCCACGTGCAACTCAATGCCCAGGTGAACGGAACGGGCGGATCGGCCCACTCCGAAGGGAGTGCCTCGGCGGCGGGCGCCGACAATGACGCCACCGCGCGATTCGACGATTGGGAGCACGCCAACGTCAACATCTTGCACAATGCCAAGGTGACCGGAACCGCCGATGTCACGATCGTGTCTCAGGTCAACAACGTTAACATCGACTCGGAATCCGATGTCGACACCGATGCGGCCGTCGGCGATTCGGATTCCACGGCGATCTCCTACGTGCTGACAGAAGCCGACGTGACGGCCGATACCGGAGCCCTGGTTACGACGCACACCCTCGATGTACAAGCCCTCTCCAATAACTTTGCGATCAAAGTCGTACCCCATCAAGATGGGGCGTTTTACGACAGCGGGGATGTGACCACCCGCAATATATTCAGCCCCGCGCGAGACATCGCGTGGAACAGCGACGTTTTTCTGACCGCCGGGCCGGCGCCACGTCTGGTGATCGACGCCGCAGGAAACGTCACCGAGGCGACAAACGTCTCGTATATGCAGACCGCGACGGAATTCCTGGTCCAGGACATTTCCTTCAATGATCAGGGCACGGCCCATTTCTTTACCAACGACGTCGGCGACGGCGCGCCGCAAGGGACACTGGCCGGAAGTCAATCGACTTTCAATTTCCAAGAGAACTACGACACTGTCACGATACTCAACGCCTCGACCAAGAATGTCGAAGTCATCAACATCGATCCAGTGAATCGACTCACTTCGCCCGAAGTGACAATCGACGTCCCGGTCGATCCTTTCTCGTTCAACGTGGGGCAAACATTCACATCGACGCTGGTCGATATCGAGAGCACCGGTCCTTCGGGTTCGGATGTGATGGTGGCTGGCACGATCAACAACCCTCTCGGCACCACGAAACTCGTCAGCGCCAGCGGTGACATTCTGCAGAGCAATGAAGAAGGCCTTGTGCTAACCAATAGCTTCCAAGCGCAGGCGCCGCTGGGTACCATCGGCGACTCGGGCGGATTCCGCTTCCCGGTCGACCTTGTCGAGAGCGGCGGACGGCCGACCCATATGTCGGTCGCCGTGGGCGATGACATCTACATGAGCTTGCAAGGACGGCAACGCACTCTGGGGGCCACCAGCTTCACCGTCAACGTGGATTCCATTACCGCGGGGGGCGAAGTAAGCATTACCACCCAGGCCGCCGTGCGCGAAACGACGCTTCCGGCAAATTGGTACGCCGTCGAGGTCAACGAGCCGCGAACCCCGCTGCTCAGCGAAGTGATCAGTCACTTCCGTCCTGGCGCGGGGGACCCACCGCCGGTCGTAGAAACGGGCGCCTTTGCCTTTAACCCGGTGACGATCGACGCGACGTATAACTTCGGCCTCGTCCAAGGCGCGAATATCGACCTCGTCAGTTCCGCTTCTACCAATCTGATTGGGCTGAGCGGGAATACCAATATTCTCTCCACCGGCCGCCTGGTGGCCGGCACCAATGGCGCTATCGTCCTGCACGAGACCGATGGCGACATGCGGGTTGGCGTGATTCTGTCGTCGCGTGGAAACGTTACGCTCAGCGCGCCGGACTCAATCGTCGATACGTTCAATACCGCCGATCCGGATATCATCGCGGCCAGTATCACGCTTGCCGCGGTCAGCGGCTCGATTGGCTCGCTAGACAATCCGTTGGACATTAATACCTCGTTCGAGGCTTCGGGTGTACTCACGGCGGATGCGGCAAAAGACATCGTGATCAACGAAACGTCGGGCGCGCTCCATGTCGTCCACGCACGGACGTCGATTGGGACGATTCAGCTGACAACGGTCGACGCCTCGAAGAATGGCGAAGATCTGTTTCTCGATCCCAATGGCGTAATTTCCACGATTTCGGGGACTATAACGCTACGCGGGGGTGATGACGTCCGGCTAAAGCCAGGAAGTATCGTGCAGACCGGCATGGCCGCTGGCAATTCGATTACGATCCTTGGCGACTTTGGCAATGCCGACCGAGGCGTCGGCACCAACATTGTTGTCGAAGGCACTCTCAGCGGGCCGACGATTACCATACAGGGAAATGTCGACAATGACTTTATCTCGCTGCAGGCTGCAACCGTTGTCGGTGCAATGGCGCAGATTTACGGTCTCGACGGCGATGATCACCTCGTCGGCGGCGTCAACGGCGCCGCGTTCTTTGGTGGCAACGGTCAGGACCTGATCGAGGGTGGCCCGGGCGACGACGTGATCGATGGCGGCGATGGCAACGACAACATCCTGGCCGGCGATGGCAATGACACTGTTAATGCCGGTGCCGGCGACGATTTCATGGATGGAGGGCCGGGAACCGACTTCGGCGATGGTGGCGATGGCAACGACAACTGCATCAACTTCGAATCCGAAATCAATTGTGAGGACGGACCGATCCTGCTGCTCACGGCGGCGGCTTCTGCGGCCAATGTTGCGAAGTCACCGGCACTCACCGAAGATCAGCTCGCACCAATTGCCAACGAGGCTCTGCAACGTTGGCTGGCCACCGTTGGATTGTCGCCAGCCCAACAAGAGCTATTGGAAAGCGCGACGATTATCGTCGCTGATTTGCCAGACCAATTGCTCGCGGAAACCATGCGGTCCACGATCATCGTCGACACAACCGCTGCCGGATGGGGCTGGTTTGTCGACGGTACGCCCAGCGATGACAGCGAGTTCCTGACACAACGGGGAACTTCGCAGCTGCAAGCGCCCGCGGGTACTGCCGCCGACGGCCATATGGACCTGCTGACTGCGGTCATGCACGAGATGGGAAATCTGATCGGACTGCCCGAGCACGCCGCGACGCAATCCCAAGATTTGATGACCGAAACGCTCGCGACAGGCGACCGGCGGCTGCCGAGTAGCGTCGACCTTACGAGCGGGCAGGGCAACCCGTCTTTGTCTGACGAAGTCACTGCGGTTCGCGTCTCCGATGGCGCCTGGACGAACAATTCTGCGAGCCAATTATCAGCTGGCCAGGGGGCTGGGGGGTATTCCATTCCGTTGGGAACCAATGGACAACCGACTTCGCTGCCCTGGATCAACCTCGATCAGATTCAGATTGCGTTCAACGCGGACGTGAATGTCCAACAGACGAGCTTGACGCTTACAGGCGTGAATGTCGCAAACTACACCGTTGTGAATTTCAGCTACGACTCGACGATACATACGGCAACATGGACCTTGTCGCGGTCGATTAATACCGACACCTTGCACCTCGATCTGAAATCCGCAGGTTCGGGCACCGCATTCAGTTTGGCCGGCGAGGATTTCAATTTCGCGTTCAATGTCCTGCCAGGTGACGCGAATCAAGATGGCATTGTCAACGGTTTGGACATTGGTGTAGTGGCCAACAATTGGTTGCACTCGCAGGGAACAACGAGCGATCTCAACGGCGACGGATTAGTAAATGGCCTTGATATCAACGTGATTGCCGTGCATTGGCTGGCGTCTGTGCCCGCGGGCGACAGTCTGCAAACAAATAATGGCGCCAGCGTCGCGATAGAAGCCGCCAGGGCCACGGCCTATGGCGCCCTCAGCCAACCTCCGGCGGTAGCGGCTTTTTCCGTGGCCGCGACGGGCTTGCCGTTCTCGACGATGACTAGCACGGGGGCGCAAACTTCATCCGGTTTATCGACCGCGCAGCTAAGGGCCACCGACACTGTCCTTGCTGGCTCCGGAGCCTTGGATCTTACGGACCGTCGCTATTACGGAAGCTCTTCCACGGCTTTCCGTACCTTTACGTCTGGCGACCGTTCAGCAGCCACGATGATGGCAGTAGACGCAGTCGTAAGTGCCGACGACTTCAACCAAGTCGCCGAGGACGCCAACCAAATGTTATCCAGCGTCGTTGGCCGCTGGAAACGCCCCGTCGCGAAGATTCCACGTTGAGTCGGGACATCGACAAACTTCCACGCGGAGGCGCCGAGAAGCTCCCTGGAAAGGACGGTTTCGCGCGGATTTCCGAGAGAGCGGTGCCGAGAGCTTGTGAGAGTCGGCGCTAGAGAGGAGCGGCCGGTGCCGCGCATTGCTGAATGATTCTATCAGGAGCGCATGCGTCTTGAACGCGGTCACATCCCGTGGCGATAACTGTGGCTCGCAAGCGTTAAAGAACGTCACGATGTCCAGCTCGCTCTGCGGCTCGTGCTGCGTCAACTCCAAATGTTCGGGTGGCATGCTCACGCTTGCGTGAACATGCTCCTTCTGTAGGTACGTACTCTCAGGATGCTTCGGCATGGCCACGACGCGCGCGGCCATGGCATCCCAACCGTAGATTTAAGCGTTGATAAAGCACTTGGGTGTCATTCGTAAACCGACAGAATCGTGGCTGCCTTGTCTCGAAATCAGTCCAGGTGGGCCGGTACAATGGACGCACGTCCTGCCCATGGCAGGGGGCAAACAGGAACTTGCGTCCACCCTGGGCGCCGGATGCCCCATCGCATGTTTCTCGCGGGCATTCTGGCATGATAAAACGTCGTCGGCCGGCGAAGTTGACGGTGTTCGTGCAGGAAGAATTCTGCGTGTTGCCGGATGCGGGCATCACGCGCAGCGCCGCGGCCCAGTTGCTCGGGTGTGCGCCCCCCACGATCAGCAACGCGCTCGAGCGCGACGCTGCGTTTCGCAAACGCGTGCGGCAGACCGGACGAGCCGTCGCACTGCACCATTCAGAGAGGCTGCAACTTCCAACGCCGCCACATGCTGTGCCAGGCATTGCGTCGTCAGCTGAGCATCCGCAGCGACAGTACAAAAGCCGGCGCCGCGAGCCGCGCCCTGGAGCATCGCCCGGAAGCGTTCCTCTTGCCCCGCGGCCGCCGCACAGTCGCAGAGTTGAATCGACGAGCAGCGACGCGCCGCAGTTTTTTCATGCGGCGGCGATGCCCACGTGACGTTGCCAGGTCGAGGTTCGCAAGAATTTCCCTACAAACCCAGGGTTTCTGTCCGACTGGCCAGGTCGTGGTCGTCGTTTTTTGCAGCGGTGAATAATTCCATAAATTGAATAAATCGGCGCGGCCCGCCGTCAACTGCAAATCCGGCCGCCCTGAAAAAATGCGCCGCGCAACAAGCGCATCACTGGTGCACTGCGCGATCCAATTGAACGATCTGGTTGCAGAGGTTCGATGCGCACTATCTCGAAGAGAGGCCGCACCACAGTCTTGATAACAGGTTAATCAACCCAGGCAAGCTACCTCTTGCGGACGAGGCCATTCCTAGCTTGCGTCAAGTTGTCTGCTGCGAACGGCTAAGGGAGTTGTTACGACATTACGAACGGCGCGCCGCATAGCCGACTGGCAGCGTTTTGCGGATCTGGGACGGTCTACGCGCTTACATTGAAAACCGCCGAGTTCATGCTTTCCTAGACCCGTCATTGCGCGGCGGTCAGTCGCCATGACGTAATGCGCTGGGCCACGATTATCATCTCCGCGATCCGATCCGACCGAGAACACGCGACCCTTGGTAGTGATTGATGTTTTTTGTACAGGGCGGGGCGGCACACCTGAACCACCTGGTTGAAGAGTTCGTCACGCTTTACCACGAAGAGCGCCCGCACCAGGGGCGAGACAATGAGTTGGTTGTCCCCGGCAAGCCGCCGCCATCCGACGAGACGATTCCTGGCTTGGCACAGATCGTATGTCGTCAGCGGCTGGGCGGGCTGCTAAGACACTATGAGCGCCGCGCCGCGTAAGGCGCCAACAGGCCTCTGTGACCGAGAGCCCATTCGCGCGCAGACCTTGGAAAACAGGAGTCAACGAACCGTGATCGCGCAACCGCACCGACATCGCTCGCCGTTTCCCGCTACGAGTGAGGTGCCGCTCGCCCGGTGTCGACGGAAAAAGTGCGATCCGTTAATGCGACGATAATTTTTGTCCAGGGCGCTGGACGCTTTAAAATGAAGATGCTTTTTCTATTGGACGATGTCGGTCATTCGCTCCCCACCTTATTTTCCATCATCCTTGGGGACGACATAGGTGTGCTGCTCGAGGACGCAATGCCACTCGTCACCCTTTTTCTTCTTATTGTAGACGCGGGTCCAGCGGTACTCAGGGCTGACCTCTTTGCCTTCCACCTTCCCTTTGACATGAAGAAGTCCGGAAACCACGGCAGTATCACCGAAGTCCCGCACCGTCACGTCCGTCTCTTTCATGTCGCTGAGCGTGGACTTGCCAGCGCTTAAATACTTAAAGTAACCTTTTTTGTTGTGCGTCCCGCCTCGTGGGTCGATCATCATGAAGTCGTCGTCGGTGTGATTATCGAGCATCTTGTAGTCGTGGGCGATGAACGCAGCGGTCAACTTGGCATCTAGCGCCTTTAGATTGGATCCCGTATCTTGACCGCGCGCCGCCGACAGGCCAACCGCCAGAATCGCTAATGAGAGTGTAAACGTCTTCACGGGTTTTACTCCAAGATTTAAAGATGGTTGCGAGACACCAGGGGCCGCCTCGGTCCGCCAACAACGAAGTAATTCGTTAATAGCACCAGACACATCCACCGCAACCTCGACAGCCGCCGCACCCACATCCACATCCCCCGCAGCCACAGCGATCGACGCCTACGGAACCCTCTCTGCTGCACAAATCTTCCTCGGACAATTCCCCAGCCGAGGGTTTGCCGGGCAACACCAAATGCATAACTCCAGCAGTGTCTTCGGGGATCCGGTCGGATTCTGCCAGCACCTTAACGTCAAGGCCGGCCGGTGGCGGCATGTCGTATTCGCTAAGCACTGATATTGGATCGGCAAGCAAACGCTGGTTGAACTCGTCGTCGGCCCAGGCGCGGCCGACGATTTGACCCCATTGGAACTCCCAGTTGACCGATTGCTTTAACATGTGACTTCCTTTCAGCTTGATCATAGGGCCTTTAGCCACGCCTCAATAACTGCGTCTAATCTTCGTCCAGGGAACGCAAGAGTCTCGCCGTTGCGGTAAGCTAATAGCGCACGTAGAGAAATCCTTGACCGTCCGCCGTGTCTCCTCTCCTTCACGATTGGTCCATGGATGCCTGCAATTCTAGTGCCCAACCTCGCCTAATTAGCTGTGCTACCAGAAGGGGCACTCCCGAGAAGGAATTCGCCCACCGACGTTTCTGCGTAGTAGTCCACCCCCGCGGCCTGAGCAAATAAGTCGGAATCGCCGAGTCCGATGGCACAGGGGGCCAAGCCCATTGCCGTGGCGGCGAGATACATCGTTTGAAAAATCACTCCAACATCCTTAAGGATCAAGGCGTAAGCAAGACCGGTGTATTTCCATGCAACACGTGGCATTCGGGCTGCCAGCACCAGCAAGACTTGCGGTTCCATCGCCGGAAGCCCGGTGGCCTGAGCCGCATCGGCGAGCAAACGATCGACCTCAGCAGTCCTCCCAGCGCGGCGCATCAGCCGGTGACCCACACCGTCGTAACGGTACAGACCGGGCAATAAACCGCCACACGCTGCAACGGCGGCGTACACGTCTAGCTCATATAGGGCGCCGCCGGCCGGGTACGGGCGCAACGCAAAGTCCATCTGCACCGGCCCCGCGGGCGTATCGATTTGTCTTTGCTGACGATCCGTCACCCGGGCGACGCGATACAGGAATTCACCGAGCTGCCGATCCGTGATCGGCTTGGAAGCATAATTGCGGATGGATCGGCGCTGTTGCTGAACGAGAGCGAACGGTGGATCTTCGCGCTGCGCGCGCTCGAGGTCGGGGCGGTGCAGCGCGATGCCAGCGTCCCCAGTTTCCGGTTCGAAAGCAGGCGGCGGATCGAGGCGTCCGGCCTGCGGGTAGGTTGCGCCGACGGGGCCGTCGTGCCGTCCCTGCCGGCTGCGGGCATGAAAGAGCAGATCGTGGAACTGCCAAAAGCGCAGGGCAGGGTCGACGTCCTCGGCGCTGACACCTTGGTCGTCAACCGCGCAGGCTGCGCCGGCGTGGACCAGCAGGCCGAGTAACGGCGCCACGGCATCGGTCGGCAGATCGGTAACGCGACCTCCGACCTCAGCTACCGTACCGGGGTGGGTCAGGGAGTGGACCAGAGCTGCGGCCCGCGGGTCGTCGAGCACGATTCTGGCGGGCGACAGCGGAGATTCCAGGACCAACACTTCGCCGTGTCGCTGCACCCAGGCGAAGCGCGAAAGCACATAGCAGAGGTCCGGCAGGGTGCCTGCCGGTGGCAGAATAAACGACGGCGCGGTGGGCTCCATGGTGGCCAGCCGGTCGCCGCCGGCATGGACCGACAGACGCAACAGACTCCGCCGTGCCAGATCTTGAAGATGATAGTACCAGCGAGCAAGAGCCGTCGCCCCGTCAACTGCGCAGACGTGCTCTGCCAGCCGCTGCGCACTTTCCCCAGGCGCCGCCAAGCGGCCAAGGGCATCGCGGAGGCCCGGAGACATCTGCCGGAACGTGAACGGTATGCGAATGCCAAGCAGCGTCAGTTCGCCATCGGTATGCGCCGAGATGCTCACGTACTCCGGCAATGAAAGAACCCAAGTTGGGTCCATGGGTTTCTCCAGGTGTCTTGGCTGTCAAACCCTTCACGCCGACTCGAAACCTTTTCGACGGAGTAGTCACGTCACAGGAACATTGCGATTGGGTTCAACTCATCTTCAGTGCACGCCTTTGGCAGCCACCCAAGTTTGACTGGCACGTCGTAAAGGCGGCCCGGCGCAAAGCGGGGCCAGAAGTGTCGTAGACCCGGCACGATTACCTTTACCACTGGCAAAGCAATCTCGGATCGCGTCTGGTCCAGCACCAACAATTCTGAACCCAGCCGCTCTGCCAGGGCCTGGCAGAACATGACGTCGTCTTTCAGGTCGTCAGTGCAGCATGGCGCGAAGTCGGCAGCGCGGCGCATTGGCCCCTCCAGCGGCACCAGATATGGCTGATTCGCCAAAGTCGCCGTGCGCAGCCACTGGAGCGTCTGTTTGTCCGTCAAGTGCCCGGCGGCGACGTCGCCGGCGGGGACATTTAACACCGGCCCGAGCATCTGATTCAACTCAGTCACCGCGCGCAACAGGGCGATGCGCGCATCAAAATGGGCGCCGAGGCCAAACAAAATCTGCTCGACGGGGCCGTCTATGCGCCGCGACACGGCAACGACGGCCGGTATGCCCAGATCGGAAGTCAAATCGAGCGCCCCCAAGTCGCGGTGGTGGTCGCGCAAACAGGCCTCGAGTTCACCAAGGTATGGCTCATTAAAGCTGCTCAGATCGATCGCCGGTCGACGCACGCGGTTGTACCACCACAGAGCGACGCTGTCTCGCTCGACCAGTTCCAGGAAACCCTGCAAGATGGCTTCCGTGACCGTGTTGCCGGCGGCATTGCCGTTGGAGCAAGCGTAGCAAAAGGCTTGGTCAGGCGGCTGCGGATAGTTGAACCAGCAGTAGGACGACGGCAGGTAACGCACAGCCTGCTGGCTCAACGACCAGACCGGTGTCCAATCGATGTTAGCCTTGGGGTCGAACGGGAGCGGCACTGCGTCGAACCGATGGCCAGCGGCATTACGAACATCGCGCTCGCGGTACTGCCTGTCGCTGAACAGCAAGCAAGTGTTTGGGGCGATGCCGGCATCGCCGAGATCTGTCAGACGGGCGCGGCGGCGTGGCTCATCGCCGCGGAAGGAGCCCGAGTATCGCTCCAACCCTTCGCACAGCGCACTGGCCTTGGCCTGGGCGTCCGTGGTCCCCTTGCCGCAGTTGGAACTGCGCAGGTCGGCACGTAGACCGCGCAAACTGCGGACACCGCGAGCACTGTTGGCGCCTGACAGGTAAACGTGCATCACACCGTCGCCTTTACCGTCACGTTCCAGCACGGAGACCGCGCCGGTGATTGGGCTGACATGATGGCTAAATCGCGCCAGTGTCTGCTCGGGCGAGCAGGTGCGATGACCGCCGTCCTCCGTATACGCCTTTTTGCAGCTGTCTATCACCACTGGCTGCACGGGCAGATCGGTCACGATCGGCTCACCGCATTCCGAACAGGACGGCATACGTGTCAGGGTATGCGTTTGCGATTCGGTGGTCAGCGCGTCCAGACTACGGACCTTACCTTCCAGGTGAGGCAATTCGCCACTGACGACCCAGGAAGCGACGGCGGTTGCGGTCAGGGCCCAGGCGGTTTGGAGCGTGGCTGGCGTCGCGGCATGGTGTGCGCCGGCCTCTCCAGTATGGTCGCGTTTCGACTCCAGGTACGCCAAGATCGGAGCATTCCCCTTGATACGCTCAGCCAAGCAGGCCCAGCAGCCTGTCTTGCCAGGCACAAACAGTGGGCCTAACCAGATGCGGCGTCCCACTGGTTTGACCAACAGCCAGGGCTGTTTTTTTCGTAGAGCCTCTTCGTTGCAGACTCGCAATTCGCTGCGCAGATAGCTGTCGGTCGCTACCAAGGTCAGCGCCGACTCGCCATCCGTGCGTACCCCGATCGAACGCAAGAGCGTTTCTAGCGGAGTAACGTCCACGGCGCCGGCGGCGCGGATTGCGACTGACGTCTCTGCCAGGCGGCGGGCGGCGGCGGCAGGATCGATCTGTTGCTCGGCCCACAGCGCCGACTCCGCGACGGGGCGGGCGTCGCTTGCCTCGACCAGGTATCCGCGTTTTTCAAGCTGCGCCAGCGTGTAGAAAATATGTGCGGGAGTGGTCTGATCAGTTAACTCGGAACAAACATCTGCAATCGGACGGCCGTCGAGACAAGGCGCTATGAGCTCGTAGAGACTCCCCTGCAGGACATCTTGTTGCAGTTCGGACACTATGAACACACCTTCGCCTGGCACGACCTCGACCCGAAGTTGCTGTTTGAACTGAGGCCGACGCAACATATGGCTCGCGTCCTTACTTGGAAAATTGGAAGAAAACGATTTTCACTACGGGAACATTGAATAAACGTATAGGGCGTGGGGCGCAGCAATTGATCGGCAAATCGCACGTCATGCACTCGCAAGGTGCCATTAGACAGGGCCCCCCTTTAGCACGCAAAGATAATAAAGGTCCATTAAGAAATCCGGACTTCTCTTTTTGCTCTGATAGTGGGGTCCGTTAACCGTGGCGTCGGCGATTCTCTGGAAGCCTGTCCGGAATGCGACGGGGATGAAGAATGAGGGTCTGAACGACATTCGGAGCAGAAAACGAAGTGACTGACAGTATTTCCGGAATCTGTGCTCCGGTATCGAGTGGGGGGAGTATCCATCGCCGCAACCCTGAAACGCCATTGAGCTCGGTAATTCCCGCGCAGTTTATTAGAGTAATTGGGCAAGTTCCGCCGTCATCGTGGGGTATGCAAATAGCGTCGACTTGAAGTCGGCAGCTGTCAGATTAAACCGAATGGCGAGCGCGAAAAGGTTTATCACTTCTTCGGCATGCGCTCCCAAAACGTGCGCGCCAAGAATACGGGCGATGAATTCGAAAGAAACTGAAGAGAACTGGAAAGCGGACGCAATGTCCTGCAGTTGCGGTGGTTGATCGGAGTTGATCCAGCCGTTTTTATTAGGCGAGGCCTGTCCCTGTAGGGGCGGGCCTCTTCTTGTTGATTTAG
>DASXEJ010000380.1 GCA_036490175.1 Pirellulales bacterium
ACTCACGAAGTGCAAGAGTATTCCAGGATTTTTTGGGAATTTTGAGGTCGCAGTACTGCCTGTCGCACCGGGTCGGGAGGGGGGCGCAACCTACCCAATGATGTCGCCGGATCGCGACATTTAAATTGACTGCGTTGACCGGCAAGCTACGTTTTCCTGGCTGATACTCCCGTTTACGCCGACAGGAAACGGTTGCCATGACAAACGGCCCACACGAATGCCCGGAATGCCGTTCGGACGTAGTCTCGCTGAGGGGCGAGAGGAAATGCTATGGGCAAGGGAACAATAGAGGCGCTCCTCATTTGGCGCTTATTCCCGTCGCCGCCGACCGCACTTACAGCTGCCACCGCTGCGGCTGCATATTCACGAATCGAGAAGCGCTTGAGGATTCGCTTCAGGAATGCGCTGCGCAATAATTCGACGCAAAGTTTCCCGTACCGCCAAGGTGCGTCGTTGGACAATCGTCTATTAAAGTTGTCCACGCTCAACGTCTCGCGGGCTGCTCCCAAGGGAGCGCCACTCCCAAGCCGCGAAATACTGCGATCGCTTCGAGTTGAAGTGTGCCCAAGGCGTCTAGCTCCCACTCCTCCATGCAATCCGCACCGTGACAGACGCGGCTCATCGAATGGCAGAAGTTTAGCGTCTGCTCTGCCCGCTTGATGTCCCTTACATCGCCGTAATATGTTCCGATTCGATTGGTCATGGTTTTAAACCCTCCGAGCCAGAGGAAAGCAAACAGCGCGCCAAATGTAGGGGCGCGCCAGGATCAGGGCATGCCCGAATGGCTCCAGTAGTCCGTCCGCTGAGAGTTAGGGGCGTTTCGCCCCATGCTTTCGCCTAGGCTGCCCGGCGCGCGACCAACGTGCGTGATATGCGCCCACGTCTCGCGAAGACGTCACTGCGCCTTCCGTAGCCACATCGGGTACGGAAACGCCGCGCCACACGGTGCATGGAATCACTGTGGCGCACGGCGCCTTTCTTCGACAACCTCGAATGTCGATCGGTCGCCGACAAGCACGGTATTGGCCATACCCAAAAAGAGGCCTGTCCCCACGACACCGGGAATCGCACGGATTGCCAATTCCATTTGGTGGGGATCGACGATCGGTTCAATCGCACAATCGAGAATGTGATTGCCGTTGTCCGTGACGAACAAGGTGCCGTCTTTCTCATAGGGGATCGGCCGACAACCAAGGTCGGCCAGCGACCGCGCACATAACGTCATGCCAAAGGGCGTTACTTCGACCGGCAGCTTGCCGCGGCTTCCGAGTTGTGGGACAAGTTTTTCTGTCCCCACGAGAATGATGAGTCGCCGCGACGAGGCTGCGACGATCTTCTCGCGCACCAGCGCCCGCCCGTAACCCTTGATAAGGTCGAGGTCCTTATCCACCTCGTCGGCACCGTCGACGGTCAGATCCAGGATTCCGGCCTCGGCAAGGCTCAGCAGCGGAATGCCCTCCTGTGCGGCCAGCCGGGCCGTGTTCTCCGATGTCGGAACACCGTGAACAAGCAGGCTCCCACTGCGGACGCGTTCTCCCAGCGCCCGCACGAATGCTTGGGCTGCGCGCCCGGAACCGAGACCGATGCGAGAGCCATTCGGTACGAGTTCGAGCGCCCGCTCGATAATTGTCATCGGATGATCCTGTGAGCATCGTCGCTTGGCGTAATTGTGCCTTGTGCAAGGCATTATATTGCAGTCTCGCCAACACTGCGATGTGGTTGATCGGACTGGCCTCGGCCGCTCCGGGCGCAAAGTCAGCGTGGCACGAGAAACTATACAAATACTCGTGCGCAATAACGTGGGGCCCTGTTCGCAATCGCTGCGCTAATTCGCATCACGAGATCACCCGATGCGGACGCGCATTCCCCACGGTGCAAGCGAGGTTCAGCTGCCCCGATCGCCCGGCGAAAACTTTACCGAACCGGGACTGATCAATGTTTGCGTCTCTTTGATGAGCGTCGAAAGCTTCATCGCCGCGAGCGTAAAGCTCGTCAGCGCTTCGCGCCCGTTCGGACATACCCAGACCCAACAGTCGTGATAATGTCCGACGTAACAGGTGTCCTTGGGCACGTCTCGCTTGCGGCCGACATAGAACCAGCCGGTTTCGATCAAGCTCAACTCGCGCTCGATGAGGGCGACCTGCCGGCTGACATCGCGTGCCAGCGGAGATTTCTCACCAGAGCTTCCGGCGAAGGATTCGTTGTTCGTCGTGACAACTTCGGCGTCGGCGGCTGGACCCTCTCTGCGCATCGTGGCCAGTTTTTCGTAGAACAGTTCCGATTCATCGCGCAGGTCGGTGTTGACAGCCACTTGATTCTTCAATTCGTGCGACAGCTCGTCGAGCAATTCCGGCGTGGGCATTTCGGGCGAGCCGTGCGCGCGGCGGTAGGCAATGCGCAAGAGCCGCAGTTCTAGCGTATCGATGACCGGCGAGCCGCCCCATTGGGCAACCGCCGTACGCGATCCGAACAGCTGCGGCAGAGTTTCGGTCGGCGGCCCAAGGTCCACGGCAGCGCCAACCGTGGCCGAGTCCGTGATCTGCGTCGTCCCCTCGCGGAGATTGATGTGCCACGGCAGCGCCGAAGGGTTGGCGGAAAAAAGCGCGAGATTGTCGAGGACCTGCTGATACTGCAACTCGGGCAGGGTGGCACCTTGGCTGATCGTGCGTTGGCGCAAGCGCTCACTCATACAGCCGGCCGAACAGGCCAACCCTAGGACCAAAATGATCCGAGCAACGCGCATGGAGATTCCCGGCCGCGCAGAACAGGTAATTTATTCGGGTTATATCGGCGCGGGGGGCGGCGCGACATGAGAATGGTGACGATTTAACTCTGCCACCGCAGGCGTAACTCGTGCAAAGCTCGCCAACTACCTAGGCATCGTTGCGACGTGTGTTTTTGTCGCCAGCGTCGTGCCGCTAGCAAGACTGGCAAATGGCGCGGCCGTCGCTCGACATGCGAGGCGAACCGCGCCACGCCACTTAAGAAATAAGGCGCTCGGCCACACGGTTCTCGTTCAGACCGCCGGCGAAATCGCGCGCACGTCCCAGGCGTCGAATCCGTGGTGGAAACGGGGACGGGGAGTCAGCTTCTCAAAAGCGCGAGAAACTGCGTGCGGATTGACGACTACCCCCCCCTGCGATGTGGGAACTGGCTGCGGTCTCACTGATAATTGCGGTGGAACCACCGTGGTCAGCCCCTTGTCACTAACGGCCATTGCCACGAAGATCGTCCCACAGAGCTCCGGAAGCGGTCTTCTATGGGCCGCGGTATTCTATCCCAGTCGCCGGTTCAGAGTTTGATCAGAAACCGGTGCAACACCTGCGAGCGGCGGTGGCTCGCCAGAGGAAACGCTCATGAGGTTATGGTATCTGCTTTCGTTATCGTGCGCGCTGGGCTGGGTGAACGTGGTTCTGGGCGCTCCTCTCAGCGAGCAGAGCATCGGCGCCTACGGCGACAGCATGACGATGCAGTATTCTCTGTGGGTCCCTTTGGCCACGGCCAATGGATATACACTCTACTCCAACGGCACCCAATTCAATTGGGCCGACCAGTTGGTCAAAGCCGGCTACAACCTTGGGCCGGTCGCCCCTTTCCCTAGTTCGCTTTTCAATGGTGCCACGTACAACTCGTACGATGCGGGCATCGTTGGCGCCCAGAGTAGCGATGTCGTCAACACCGAAGTGGGCCTATTGCAGCCCGTCGTTGCCGCCGGGGATCTGCACGTTCTCGTGGATATCATCGGCGCAAACGACTTCAACGGCACCGCGTCCAAGACTATCTACAACGATGCCGCGAACAAGTCGTACAACCCACTGACGGATCCCACTACCGTCGCCTACGCCAAGAACGTCTACAACACCATTGCCGCTGGCGTGACCGCTACGCTGGCTGAGAATCCCAATCAGAAAATGATCCTCGCCACGATTCCAGACCCCACTCAGACACCGTCCGAAAAGGGGAGCTATTCCAACGTTGCGCAGCACGCCGCGGTCGCCAAGGTCATTCAATCGGTCAATGCCCAAATCATCAGCCTGGCGGCTGCGCATCACTTTCCGGTGATCGATATGTACGCCATTGGCAATCTCGCTCCGTCGTTGACCACCTTCGCCGGTGTAAACATGTTGAATGCCGGAGGCACCAGCGGAAACGATTTGTTTCTGTCCGATAGCTTTCATCCTGGCAACGTCTTGCAGGGCATCATCGCCAACACCGTGTTGCAGGCCGACCATGTAGCCTACGGCGACAGCGTGAACCCGATCTCGGATCAGCAGATTGCCACCTGGGCCGGACTCACCCCGAATGCATCGACTTCCTATTTCAACGTCAATCCGTTTGTCATCTACGCGGCACCTGAACCGTCGACACTTGCGCTGGCCGGACTAGGCACAATCGGTGGCTTGCTGGTCGCCTGTGCCCGCCGCCGACAGGCGGCTAGGCGTTAAACTAAGAGACGAGCGACGTGCGTAGCACTTTATTCATCACCTGCCTGGTTGCCACGCTTAGCCATTTTTTGGTCGACGAGGTTCCTGTCCACGCTGACACGGTGGGGCCATACCCCATTCAAGCTCAGACTGGCATCTGGCCGCCTGAGGCGCCGCATGTGACCTACTACACTCCCCCTGCGGGATACCCGATGGCCACGGAATATTTCTATGCCGTGCAAGACATCTACAATCCTGCACCTGCCGAAGTGGAAATCGACTGGTTGGAAGTGCACGCCATCGTCAATGGCCAAGACGTCGTGATCGATCGCAGCGACTACGGGACGGGCCCCGGGCAGCAGCGAAATATCTCTGGCGACTACACGCTGCGCAGCGACATGGTGACCGAGCTGCCTGGGGCCATATTTTCGAGTTGGACCACGGATGCCGTGTCGTTGACCCCCAGCGACAATCCCGGCGCCGCTTATTCAGTTTGGAACGACACGCCAGGACTGGTGCCTGCGGGCGCGACGGACGTTTACGTCCAGGCCAGGGTGCTGGTTACCGGTTCGGCCGTGGCGCAAATCGGCCTCGATTATTGGAACAGTAGCGTGACGGCGAACGTCAACGGCGCTTACGGTGGCTTTCGGATCCTTGCCAGCCCGGATTGGCAGACGGTCACTTTGGGATTCAAGCCCGCGGTCAAGGGAGACGTAAACAACGACAACCAGGTCAATGGTCTTGATATCAATATGATTGCGACTCATTGGATGGAACTCGGCACGTCGCCACCGGGGGACGCCAATGGCGATGGAATGGTAAACGGCCTGGACCTCAATCTGGTTGCCTCGCATTGGTTGCAAAACACTGGCGGCATGCAAGTGCCTGAGCCTCCGTCAGTTTTAATGGGGGCATTCGGCGGCATCGTATTGCTTACATGCTGCCGTCGCATCCTGGCCGCTATGCGCGACGCGCATACGATCTAGCCGTGGTGAACAAGAGCCGCGTCGGCGTGACACGAAGGGTTCTCGAGCGCGCGCCGCAGCCGCTTGTGCCGGCCGGGGAGGCGAGCGTAGTATGGGGGCCCAATCGCGTAGCAAGTATGTCTGATCCGTCTGACACGAGTTTGCCGGCATGACGCATTTTACATGGATCGACGCATCGATCGTCGGCGTGTATCTGGTGGCCACGATGGCCGTAGGGCTGAGCGTCCGCAAATACGTCGGTAAAGTAGAGCACTTTCTGGTTGCCGGTCGCGAAATGGATGTCTACCTGGGCATCGCCTCGCTGGCGGCGACCGAGTTCGGCATCGTTACGTGCATGTCATCAGCCGAGCTTGGTTATAAGCACGGTTTTGCCGGCGCCTCGGTGGGCATCACCTACGCGATCGCCATGTTCGTGGTTGGTTACACCGGCTTTTGCGTCAAGAAGCTGCGCGATTCGGGTGTGGTCACCATCGCCGAACTGTTCGAAAAGCGTTTTGGACCGCGGATACGCTGGTGGAGCGGCCTGGTGATCGTTGTCGGCGGGTTGCTCAACATGGGCACCTTCTTGCGGCAAGGGGGCGATTTTCTGATGACCGTTTGTGGCATCGGTCTCGAGAATCTCGAAGTGACCATGACCGTGCTCCTGGCCGGGGTCACGTTTTATACGATCGTCGGAGGCATGTTGTCGGTACTAGTGACCGATTATCTCCAGTTCGTGGTGATGAGCATCGGGCTCCTGGCCGTGACGTTCATCATGATGTTCAATGTTCCCTGGAGCGACCTGGTCAGCGTAGTTCAAGAGCGCCACGGCGCGGGAGGCTTCAATCCGCTTTCGAATCCGAACTTGGGCTGGCCATTCATCGTGTTCAACATGCTTCTGAACACGGCCGCCGTGCTGACCTGGCAAACCACGATTGCGCGCCTGCTGGCGGCCAAAGACACGAAGACCGGCCAACGGGTCTACACGGCGACCAGCTTCTTTTTTGTGTGCCAATTTTTGATCCCCGCGATTTGGGGCATCGCAGCCATGGCCACGCTCGAAGACGGATTGATCACTGCCGACAATGCGGCCCAAGCCATGCCCATCTTTTTGAGCCGCACGGTGCCGACTGGATTAATGGGGCTATTGGTGGCGGCGATGCTGGCCGCGGATATGTCGACCGATTCGTCGTACATGCTGACCTGGGGAAGCGTGATCTACAACGATCTGCTCGCACCCCTGCGCAAGGCGCCCTGGTCGGATAAACGGGGCCTTTTGGTGAATCGCGCGATCGTGGCCCTGATCGGGCTGTTCCTGTTCTTTTTCGGTCTGTGGTATCAGATCGGCGACAACGGAATATGGGCCTACCTGACCGTTACCGGCACGATCTACCTTTCCAGCATGTCCACTCTGCTTGTCGCTTGCTGCTATTGGAAACGTGCTAACGATTGGGGAGCCGCCGCGGCTATTGTCGCTGGGGCGATTTTCCCCTTAACGTATTTGATCCTGGAGCAGCTACCGTCTACGGCGGTACGGGCCCAATCGATTGGCCCCTATTATTCCGGTATCGCCGCGTTTGCAGGCGCGGCCGTGGCGATGATCGTCGGGTCGTTGATCAAACCGATGTTCGTGACCGACTCAGTCAGCGAGGCCAACCTATGAGCGCTACGTTCTGGTGGGTGCTGACCATCATTTGCCTGGTGTGGTATTCGACCGTCACCGTCTATGTCGGCATACGCGGCGCTTGGGACATCAAGAACATGCTTTCGCGCCTGGAGCACTTGCAAAACGCGGAAGATGAAGGCGAATCTCAGCCCTAGCCGCTGCGTCAAATCCAAATGTTCGGGTGCCAGTTCACGCTTGCCTGAGCATGCTCCTCCTGCAAGTACGTACTCTAAAGATGCTTCGGCATGGCCACGACGAACGTGGCCATGGCACCCCAACCCGAGATTCAAGCGTTGAAAAAGCACCAGTCGGCCGGACGAACGAACGTTTGATAGCGGCGCAGCCCGGCGAGAGAACTGTCGGTTATCGATTTGCAGGCGCGCCTCAGCGCACGTCACTGAAGCCGCGTAGCCCCTTGCTGAAATCCGGATAGGTTACCCAGACCGTCGGTTGGGTGTCTTCCTTGGCCGGCTGCCAGGCGTGGTCGTCGTAGGCAGGCTGGCTCCAATTCGGCTCTTCGTTGTTGCTTGCTTTCCAGCTGGCGTCGGACAAGATCGGCTGCACTTTTCCGTCTTTGTCTCGGATCTCGCCGTACAGGTGAAAACCGCCGCTGCGTTCCGGCCCGCCCGGCTCGAGCTCGGCATTGATTGTGCCATAATTGCGTGCGTCGACCGCGATTACATTCTCGCCCGACCGTAAGTAGGGTTTGATGTCGTAAACCGCCAGCAGCTTTGGATTGACCGGCGCCGAGAGATTTCGCCGAGCGAACTGCTCTCCGACCTGGTTGCCGTTGACATAGATTTTGGCGTGCGTGTCCCCTTGCACCTGAATGCCCGCCGAGGCGATCTCATGCGGGTCGAGCTGGAGCCGTTTGCGAAAATAGGCATGCTGCACCGGTTTGCCGGCAGCAGCGTCGGGGTGATAGATCCATTCAGCCGCCGGACGTGGATCATAGGCAAATACCTTCTGCTGCGCCCGACTTGCCGCATCGTCCCAGACCTTGATGATCGCGTTATATTCGTCGATCGCATAATGCAAGTTCGCCGTTTGATTCGTGCGCAGCCACAAGTCGTTAAATGTATCGCGCAGGCTGGCCGCTTCGTCGCGCACTGTGCGAATGCGTGCGAGGAATTGGGCCTGAGCGTCATCAATGGCGTCTTTGGAAAGTCCGGCGGTTGCAAACGCGTTCAGATCAGCAACCAGTCGCTGGCTGGCGACATAATGTTCGTGCATTCGCGCGCAGTAGCGCAGGTAATCAACGTCTCCTTTGCGACGAACTACCAGCGGCTGGAATATGTCGCAAAGCTTTTGAGCCGTGCGCGCGTCCTCATAGACACGATAAAGCTCTTGGGTGCCGTGCGGTCGCTCGTCTTTGCGGGGCAGAAACGGATGGCGAAAATAATCGAGCATGGGAAACCACCAGGGCCACTTTTCAAGCAGCGCGTAGATGGCCTCGAAATACGGCGCCGTGCCTGGCCCATTCCAGAGCGTAAAGAAGCGGTCGGAAAAGCTCGAAACGTCCGTCGAATCGGGCGACCACGTTACCTGGGCGCCGTACGCATAGCCGTAATAAAGCAGCTCGCGCAGATTCTTCGAGCCGTTGTCTCCCCAGGTAGAAGTGATCGAGCCTAGCGGACGCGGCTGGCGGTAGCAGTCGAGCGTGAAGTTGCGGATGTTGATCATCGCCTTCGACATATCAGGAAAAATCCGATCCCAGTTGCTCATGCCGGGCAGCACCAGGATGGGAAAACCCTTCGAGCCGAGCACGTCGACCGTCGGGTAATGATCGGCAGGCTCATACTGCCAGTCCATCAATACAATGTCCTTAGGGATCAGCTCGAGGATCTCTGGATATTTGAGGATGATATCGCCGTACATCAGCATCGTTTTGCCGCGGCTTTTGAGCAGGTCGTTTATGCGCCGATAATGGGCAGCGTGCGCCGGCCCGCGACCTACGCGCTTGACCAACTCCTCGCTCTTGCCGAAGCCCAAGTCCCACGATTCGTCAAGTCCGGCATGAAAATACTTCGAGTCGAAGGCGTCGGCGATTTCCTGAAAGCAGTTGGCCAGAAACTCGAAGGCTTTGTCATCGACCGAAAACGAATGGGCTCCCGGATACTCGGCAAGCGGCCGCACTTCGTCCAACATCAGCAGCGCGCCCTGATTGCCCAGCATCTCGAAAACAGGAAAGATCTCGACCCCCAGCGGTTTGGCAAAGGCTTCCAGCTCGTCGATCTGCTCGCGAGTGAGCGCACCGCGACCTTCTCCGATCGTTGGGTAGTGCTTAAAGCGGAAAGTGTCTTCGAAATAGAAGATCAAGGTGTTCATCTTGAAGTCGGCCAGGAAGCGGATCATGTCCTTGAAGTTTTCGATCGTCGAGATCTGGCCGTAGCTGAATTCGTCGTGAACGCCGCGCATGGCCATCTTGGGCCAGTCGCGTACGCGCACTGCCGGCAGTGGATTGGTTTGGCCGCGAGAGACCAGCATCTGTCGGAGGGTCGTGGTACCGTAAAGCAGACCGCGCGCGCTTGCGGCGCCGATCACAATGCCCTCGGCGCCGATACCGAGCACGTACCCCTCTTTGGCCATGGGCTCGGAGAGTTCCAGGCCGTAGGCCTTCATCATCGCGGCCACGCGCGGATCGGTTTTGGGATTCCCGAGGACGATCAGCTTGGGGGCCTTTACCGCAGCCGCATCTTGCGTGATGGTTAGCATCAAACCTGTTTGCTGCCCGAGGCGTTCTTGTAGATTGCTCGCGGCGAACTTTGCGCCCTCGGTTGCAGCACGAGGCAGGAGAATTTTGGTGGCTTCGTCGACGCGCAGCGACTCTTTGGTCCAGGTCACTTCCTGAGGAGTTGGGATCACACCCAGATCCTCGGGCCGCCCGGTGCCAGCCCTAGCCGGTCCGACCAAGAGCAATGTCGATATCCCCAACAGTCCCGTGGCAATCAGGCGAAGGTCCGCGCGCGTCATCCAATTCTCCCGTGGTCACTTGAAAAACTGAGCCGCGTTGTTTCACGTCAACACGTACTGTGTGTCCGATCCTGGCAAAACTTACCCATCTCGGATAGCTTCTTGCCAGCCGGAATACTTGTGGGGAATTATGATTTCCATCAGAGAGGGACCTTCCCCATGGGGTTGCCCCTTTGAGAACGCAACTCTCCCACTAACGTCGGTTATAGCTCTACACGGTATAGATTGCCATTAAGCTCCTTGTCCCTGCGAAACCTGACCGAGTGCATGCTCGGCTTTGGTGGCGGCGTGGGCAACCTTGATCGATGCACGGTTCGTTCGGAGCAGTGGTAGATCTTACCCTCATGAGTGCGCCATCCGGCGAGCCGGCGGCAAGGATGCGGGCGCAGGCCCGCAATTCTTGGTATCATTTAGCCCAATACTGCGGCCCCCCGCCTGCCAGGAGCCGCCATTGCACGCGTACATCGCCCTGTTCGCTCGCCGGCGCATTGTTGAATTGATTCTTATTATCTCGACAAGACATTTCAGGACCGAGCTAGAAATCACCCTATGTCGCAACATCTCGCTTTATTGGGAGGTCGCCCTGTCCGAGAGCGTCCCTTCACGTCCTGGCCCATCTTCGAAGAGAACGAGGAAGCGCGTCTGTTGGGCGCTCTGCGCAGCGGCCGCTGGGGTCGGTTAGACGGCAATGAGGTCGCCGAGTTCGAAGAACGGTTCGCCGCCATGCACGGTTGCCAGCACGGCATCGCGGTGGTCAACGGCACCGTGTCGCTGCGATTGAGCTTGATCGCGGCCGGGCTAGAAGCCGAGAGCGAAGTCATCATACCGCCGTACACGTTCTTTTCGACGGCCTCGGCTGTGGTCGAGGCCAACATGGTGCCCGTGTTCGCAGACGTGGATTTGGGTACGTTCAATCTCGATCCACAGGCTGTCGAGGTAGCCATCACGCCGCGCACGCGCGCAATCATCCCTGTCCATTTCGCCGGTCAACCGGCCGACATGGATGCGATCATGGCGATCGCAAAGAAGCACGAGTTGCTAGTTATCGAGGACGCCGCCCACGCGCACGGTGCCAGCTACAAAAATCGTCCTGCCGGCAGCCTGGCCGACGTGGCGTCGTTCTCGTTCCAATCGAGCAAGAACCTCACCTGCGGCGAGGGGGGCATCATTACCACCAACGACGCGCAGCTGGCCGCTTCCTGCCGCTCGCTGCACAATTGCGGTCGCATCCCGACCGGCGTGTGGTACGAGCACCATATTGTTTCCGGCAACTACCGACTGGGAGAATTGCAAGGGGCGCTGCTCAATGCGCAGCTCGACCGGCTGGAACAACAAACTACGACTCGTGACAACAACGGCAAGTATCTAAGCGAACGGCTCAAGAGTTTCCCGGGCCTTTTCTCGCAAGAGCGCCCTGAATACTGTACCCGTCATGCTTATCATCTTTTCATGATGCGGGTCGACGCTCAGGAATTTGGCGCTCCACGCGCCGCTGTGATCGCGGCCCTGCGGGCCGAAGGAATACCCTGTTCGCCCGGTTACGGATATTCTCTGCCGCAACAGCCCATGTTCAGCAACCGTGCCTTCGGCCCGTACTTGGCACGGGTGGCCGACCTGCTGGACTACGACCAGGTGCATTGTCCAAACAGCGATCTGCTATGTCGCGAACAAGCCCTGTGGTTGGAGCAGGGGATGTTTCTCGGTCCGCGGTCGGACATGGACGATATCTGCCGTGCTTTTGAAAAAGTATACGGCGGGCGCGCTGCGCTGGCCGACTGGTCCTGTAGCGCTGGCGCACGGTGACGTCGATTGGGCACGAAGCCCGGCGAGCGTGCATTACAGTGAATGCCGAAAGATCCACCGCGCCGGCGATCATTTCGCAGACGCAGGCTCTCGCACGGCGGTGTACAGCTTTTTGCGGGCGTCTTGAAAGTACGTCGGTGTGGCTGGCATGTATTGAGTCATTCCGACGCAGATCAGGTTCTCGCGCGGCGCGACCAAGAACTGCGTGCTGGCCGCTC
>DASXEJ010000381.1 GCA_036490175.1 Pirellulales bacterium
AAAAATCTGGACTCTGTAAAAATCTCAGTCTCACGTGGCGGGTATGGTTCGGGCCTGGGCGATACCCGGTAGTCGATTGTTCTTACCACTACCGGGGGTCGATAGATGTCCTGCACGTGCGATGCCTTCGGGGAGCCTAAGCTCCTCGAATGTCCATTTGCAAGAGTAACGAACGATTATCTGCATCGATTGTCGACGCAATTACGCTCGGTAAATTCTGTGCTGCCACATGGCGAAGCGGGCGACCATTAATCTGCACATTGGCACGCTACGCTTGCCGGTGCGTACGCTGTGCGTATGGCTAGCGTGTTGGTGTCATTCGTCGTTGCTGTCTTGGCGAACTGTGTCGCTGTGCAACGACGTGACAAGGGCAGGTCGAGGGCAGGGGCATACACCGATAGATCGTGCTGTGGTGGTGCTGTTCTATCGGCTCCGTGCGATTGTTGTTTTATGCGTTCGTGATCTCGCCTATGCACAGGGTACAGCTCTACGGCGTCTAAACTCGCGGCCCTGATATTTCGACAACTATTGCGACAGGTATTTGCGAGGGTGTTATTGGGGGCGATGGCGTAGGGGCTGATATTGGGGAGATGTAGAACTGGCCAAGGGTGTTAGCCTTGGCCAAGTGTGCTTTGTGGTTGTTGTTGGTGTGGTCAGATTCTTGTTCGTTTGATACGTGTTGTGGCCCCACATAGCTTGCAGCGACGTACCTCTACGCGGTAGTGGGCGATGGCTGCTGTACTGATGATTGTTCCATCAGTTGCGGTATGGGTCTCGGTGACTGTGATCTTTCCATAGTCGCCGTATCGTCCTGGGACGTGCCAGCAAAGTGATCTGAGGTAGGCGAGCATGGTCTAGCTCTCCTGGGCTGTCGTGGTTGTTTGCGGATGACTTGCCATTTATGGCGTGCGACTTGCTTGATTCGTTTCTTACGGCGAAGGATTCCCAAATGATTTGTAATCAGTTTGCTCGTGAATTTCGTGATCTTCGCAATCTCGGGATTGCTTATCGGTTCGGTGGCGTTTAGCAGGAGTTCGTTGATGCGGTACGACTTGGTATTTACCAATGCTCCGAATTCGTCGCGTATGTCGTGCCGTGATGGTCTTCCGCTCATCTTGATGCGGTGTTTGCGTTTTCCCACGATGATGCTCCTACTTGGTGGGTTTCTTGCTGGTCAACTTGTACGATCCATCCTCAGTCTTTGTGGCGAGTTCTTGTCTCACCATCCACTGCATGTGCCCTTTGCAGCGATCTAGCGGTACGCCAGATGCCTTGGAAATGTGGTCTACCGTTTTTGCTTTCGCTGACAACGCGGCATTAATTGCTCCTGCGGCTGTGGCAATCCGCACGCCGAAGCGATCACGCTTGGGCTTGGCGGGCTTGGTTGCTTTCTTGGTTGCTTTCTTAGTGGTGGTCTTGGCTTTTTCCTTCGCGACTGTCTTGGCAAATTTCTTGTCATCGGCTGCCAAACGCTTTTTGATTGCGACTGCTGACATGCTCTTAATCTCCTTCAATGTTTGTGGGGACGCGGGACTTTTGACTAACGATGGTGGCAATGGGCGATGCTCCATTAGGAATTTGGGATCAGGCTTTTCGACTCTTGGGTTGAGGCCGGCTAAAAGCAGGCTGCGATAGCGACGGCGGGCGGTAATGATCTCCACGCCGTGATAGAGCTTGCTGCTCCGCCCGCCCGTCTTTTCGCCTTTGTAGTCCCAGGTCAAAACGATGGCAGGCATTCTTCCGCTGATCGCCGTTGGCATCTTAAGCCCTCTGTTGGTAAGGGGTTACGCTCCAAGCATAACCCCCTCTACAGAGGGGTGCAATGGGCCTTTTGCGGGCCTGCGGCGATAGCATGGCCCTAGGGGGCATTTTCGAGTGCCGAGGGGCTTACGGGGGCAGCCAGGGGGCTTAAACGGGGGCTTAGTGGGCCACGAATGGGCCTACTGACGTGATGCAACGGCGTAGTGATCGGCTATAGCAGTTTTTTGCCTTTGATATTCGATGGCAGTATGACGATTTCTTTCTCGTTTCTACCGTTGAAGTACGCGATCACATCTTTCTTCTGACACGTGCCAGTTCTTACGACGGGTTTGTTCGTGCCGAAGCATAATCGTTTGGCAAACCATTTCGCCTTAGCCTTGTCCACAGTCCATGAAAGTCCGTTGTGTTCGCCACCACGATAGATGGTGAGGACGTCGGGCAATTTCTCGAATGCCTTCCGGTCGTCCTTTTCCATGATGTGATGCCGCATGGATCTCGTCGCCGAGAGAAACGATTTCCATAACTTCATTTCTTGCCAAAGGAATTCGGAATCAATCCAAATCTTGCCTAGTAATCGCCAGAAATCTTCGTCTGGTGCGTCTTCCATCGGTAGGTCGAGGAATGCCCTAAGCCGATCGGTCCTAGGGTGCATAAATACGTATGCTTCCCAATTTCCATCGGCGATGGCCTTATCTAGCGTTGATGTCATCGACTCCATTTTGTTCTGGACTAACGCATTGAATTGTGCGGCAAGGACTTCGATGTCTGCCGACCACACCTTCGGTTTGTCGTTTTTGCTCTTCTTTTTGGCAACCTTCTTCGACGATTTCCGCGTAGTCTTGCCCTTGGCCATGCTCACCCCCGGTGCGGTCAGATTCGTGGTGGATAAAAACCCATTTTGCTCCACGAATATAATCTAGGGCTGGCCTATCCTCCCACTACCAAGTGGAATTGGTGTAATGCTCATTCGTTGGGCTTGCTTTTTCGCAGTCGCGGGAGCGATTTATAGTGCTCTTTTCTTCGTAATTTCTAGTGCTTTCAAACACCACACCACCAATACCACCCCTATTACGACCTTTGCGTCTTCAAGAAACCCCTATTTTTCTAGGGTATTTCCATGTCGTGGGGTGTCACAAAACGTAGTGTAAAAACCCCAGTTCATCAGTGCCTAGAATGGTTGATAAAGAGCTGGTGCTGTGCGAACCGTTCCCATACCTCTTCCACGTCACGTAGCACGCATTCAACCTCGACCTTGGCTGTCCAGTCGCCAGTTGATGCCATCAGTTTACGCATCGAATTGCGGGCCTCGTGCAGATGACGCATCACGCTGTTATGCAACTGCTGTTGTTGGGTCACGATAGCTCTCCAAACTGAGGTTAGGCCGAACTCCATAGCGGTTGAATTCGGCCAGGATCATTCGTCGGACCAGCCCTACATCTGCACGCTTCATCAGGAATGAATCATGCACGGTATACAGAGCTAGTTTGGGCCGTTTGGCCCTGATCTTGTTGCAAATCCCTCTGATAAAAATGGTGGCTTCGTAGTTTTGCAATATCCACGCCGATCGGCGGTAGTCGGTTCGCTTTAACTCCTCAAGCATGGCAGCCACTGAGGGATAGCGATCCTCAAACCGGTTACGCAATTTCGACCGCCATGACGGTTTGCCGAAAAATACCTCCGCGTAAAACCGAGTCTTAAACCGGTTGCGATCCTCGCCCCTCTCCATCAGGCTTTCGTAAAACCGCCCTCGCTCGCATAGCTCGATATACTCCTCCACGTCAGGGTGTCGATCTGCCTTGGTCGCGGGTTGTTGGTCCGCATACCGATAAGGATCTCTGCCATCCTCGAACGTACGCAGCAACAATCTCTGCTTACTTTTCCCGGCTCGAAAAAACTGCCTTGCACAAATGCCAGCGATAAGCGGCTGGCTGTTGGCTAGGTCGAGTGATACCAGCGGTTCGCCGTCGACCCGCAAGCAGGGGCGTAGCTGCTTGGCAAGTGACGTTATCGGGGTATGCACACGGCCGAACCGATCGCACGTCAACGGTAGCTCTCCATCGACGAACTTCTGGCAGGTTTCCAGCAACTGCAATCGGTACGCCCCTACCGTCAACGTGCTACCCTCATCAGGCACCATCGTGGCTACGATCGACTCTGCCAGCGGCATGTCAAACGTCAGCACCGCTAGCCTTCGCTTAAGCCATTCATGCACCGGCAGCAGCGATACCGTAGCGGTCCCATACGCGACCCGAATGGCGTGGTCGACCGATTCATCACGGCACCTCACTCGGCGGGTGTGACGATAGCCTGGGGCCAGTCGAAAGCCATACGACTTGTGGCCCTGTTGGGCTTGCTTGTCACACTGCACTACTCCACTGTCAATCAGTGCATTGCGGAGTGTCTTGTAGACACTGACGGGAATGACTTTCGTGAGATAGTCGTACTTGAGCCGTATGTACCCTCGGTTGTCTGCCTGCCAACTAATCCACTTCCAATGCAGCAGATTCAAAAAGTAGTGGGCGTAGTCGCGTTGCGACTTGGGGAACATTTTTGGGTCGTACATCACTGGGATGTAGAACGATGCCGGTTTATCCGTCCATGCCATGTCGAAATTCTTCCTTTCAAATGGGTGACCCGATCGGCTGTCATGCGAAAGGAAGAATCACAACAGCCGATCGGAATCGACGCGGGAGCGACCCGCTACCCATTAGTATTTTCTGCGTATCCTCGAATTGACTTCTGGTTGCCCTCAATTGGTTGCTATGTCGTTACTCGCACACCCGCTAGGCCAGCCCCTCGGCCCCATCGCGTACGGGGCTCACTGACCGCCGATCGACTGCCAAGGCCCCTCGGTTCGCCTTTGGGTGCCGAAGGCCCTTAGGGGGTCGCTGGCGGGCTCGGTTCGACCCGTCGCCCCCTGTTTAGCCCGATAGTTGTGCCGTTTACGACGAAAAGCACGGTATCAATGGGTTTCATCGTCGAACGATGCCGCCACGACGGGCAAGCTGCACCCGATCACACGCCAGGCGCTCGACAAGATGTGGACGCTACAGCGCGAAGACGGCGGATGGACCTGGCTGAAGTGCGATTGGCCGCCGATGGAATCCGATGATCATTTCGGCGTTGCGTTTGCAGCCATTGGGGCGGGCGTCGCGCCGGACGGATACGCCGACACGCCGGCGGCCAAGGCCGGCTTGGACAAGATCCGCACCTACCTGGCGAACAACCCTCCGCCGACCTTGCATCATAAGGCGATGGTCATGTGGGCCTCGACGTACGTGCCGAACCTGATGACCGATGCCGACCGGCAGGCGTGCATCGATACACTGCGCGGCCTGCAGCACGACGACGGCGGTTGGGGGCTGGCCACGCTGGGCAACTGGCAGCGCGGCGACGGCACACCGCAGGACACCGCGGCCAGCGATGGCTACGGCACCGGCTTCGTCATCTATGTGTTACGTCGCGCAGGAATTGCGGCCGACGACGCGCAAATCCAGCGTGGCATTACCTGGCTCAAGACCCATCAGCGGGAAAGTGGCCGCTGGTTCTCGCGGTCGTTGCACGCGGACAGCAAACACTATATTTCGCACGCGGGCACGGCCTTCGCGCTATTGGCGCTGGCCTCTTGCGATGCGGCGAAGTAGGGACACGACGATGGAATGGTGCGATCGACAGTGGCAGCGCGCCAGTCGTTGCGGGGCTACTGCTACTTCTTCCACGGAATGTGATAGCCGTCGACGTTGAGCCTAATGCGGTACAGCTTCTTGTCGACGGTTACATACAGCGTGCTTGCCTCGGCGCCGATCCCGAATTCGCAATTGCTCGGCAAGCCTTCGGTCGCCTCGACGTCGGCCGCTACCGTGGCCGTGGGAATAAAGGCCAGTTCCTTGCCTGCGGGATCGAGCACTAGTATTCCCGGCCGCTTGGCGCTGCGTGCCGCCAGGTAAAGATTCCCTTGCACGTCGATGGTCATGCCGTCGCAGCCATCTTCCTTGCCGAAATCAATCAAGGTGTGGCGTGGCCCACTGACCGTGCCTGCTGCAGACAAGCCGAAGGCGTAGACCTTCATGGCACCTTTCGCCGGTTTGACGCCGGCCTGGATGCGATCGCTGCCGTTGTTGGTATCGGCAACGTACAGTGTCTTCTGGTCCGGGCTGATGGCGATGCCGTTGGGCTTTTCGACATCGTGCGTCACTTCATTCACCTTGCCGTCGGCGTCGATCCGATAGACGGCCCGCTGCTCGAGCTCGCGCGGTTCAGTTCCCAAGTAACGCGGATCGGTGAAATAGATGCGTCCTTGCTCGTCCAGACATAGATCGTTGGGAGCGTTGAAGTGCTTTCCCTGATAACGGTCGGCGAGCGTCGCGCGCTCGCCCGTCTTTACGTTCCAGCGAGACACGCGGCGGCCCCCCTGGTCTGAACCCTCGCAGGCGATGAGTTGGCCCTGGGCGTCGAATGCCAGTCCGTTTGCTTTGCCGCTGTCGGCCGTGAAGGTTGACGTTTTTTGCGTGGCCGGATCGAAGCGGACGATTAATCCATGGTCTGCCCCTTCCGGGATATCGGTGAAGTAAATGCTGCCGTCGGGGGCAACCGCCGGACCCTCGGTCAATCCGCCGGCGATTGGCGCGGTGCGCGTGTAGAGCAGCTCGAGCCGTGCATTGGCAGGCACAATATCATTGTCGGCTGCCAGAACCGCGCGCGGTGCCAGCGAAACCACGAGCAGCAGAGCCGCCACTACCGGTCGCCGGCATTTTTCGTTGATCTTGATGCGCATGATTAACTCCGCGAGGGGGGCCGCATAAGGGTGGCGTCCTATCTAGGGCGCAGAGGGGCACTTTAGTCTGCTGGCGGAGGCTATGCCATAGTGGCGATCTGCTTGTAATGAGGCCGACGGTTAGGACCGATGCGGTCGGGGGGCATTACGTAAGCGCAATTGGCCGGGGTACCACGCCCACGCCAAGTGTGGGCGTGCGAAGTAAGTTTTGACGCCAAGACATGCCCACGCCAGCGTGGGCATGGCACCGGGCCCAAGATTTTTAGCTTCCTGCGGACTCGTCTCTGCTCTGGGCCCACGATGCTGGTCGATTTGCACCGTCGCGGCGAGTCGTGTCTAATCGAAATTGTTCGGGAACGTGGAACTCAAAAACATCGCACGCCATACCCGTCATCCCTTCGGAGGTCCTGCCATGACACGCGACAACCGTCCGTGCCCGGATTGCTCTTCTTCGGACGCCGTAACCGCTGTTGATTCCGTGAACCGGCGCGACTTTTTGCGCACGGCCGGGGCCGTAGGCGCGGCGGCTACCTTGGGTTCGTTGCCGTTGTGGACGCCTGGGCGAAGTTGGGCGGCCGATACGGCGGCGTCGAGCAGTTCGTCCCCCGAATCGTTGGTGAAGGTGCTCTACGATGCGTTGAAGCCTGAGCAGCGCGCCAAGGTGTGCTACTCGTGGGACCACACCGACCCGAAGCGTGGTTTGCTGCGTACCTTTGTCGCCAACAACTGGAACATCAACGACCAGGAAATCAACAGCGACTTTTACACCGACGACCAGCGGGCGATTGTCCGTTCGATTTTCGAAGGAATCATCCAGCCCGATTGGCACAAGCGGATCGACCAGCAGTTGCAGGACGATGCCGGCGGCTATGGGGAGCAACAGAGTCTGGCCATCTTCGGCACGCCCGGCGCCGATAAGTTCGAGTTCGTCATGACAGGCCGCCACATGACTCTGCGTTGCGACGGCAATTCGAACGATAGCGTGGCCTTTGGCGGTCCGATTTTCTACGGGCATGCCGCCGATAGCTTCAACGAAGGCCCGACGCATCCGGGCAACATCTTCTGGCCGCAGGCCGTGGCCGCCAACAAGGTGTTCCAGATGATGGACGAGAAGCAGCGCAAAGCGGCGCTCGTCAAAAGCCTGCCCAACGAAAGCAAGGTGGGCTTTCAAGGATCTTCTGGTGGCTTCCCCGGCATCCCCGCCGCCGAACTATCGAGCGATCAGCGCGAAGAGTTGCAGAAAGTGCTGCAAGTTCTCTTGGAGCCGTATCGTCAAAGCGACCGCGACGAGGTCGTGGCCTGCCTCAAGGCGCAGGGCGGGCTCGACAAATGCTCCCTTGCCTTTTACCAGGACGGCGATATCGGCAACGACAACGTATGGGACTGCTGGCGTCTGGAAGGCCCGTCGTTCGTGTGGTACTTCCGCGGAACACCACACGTCCATGTGTGGGTCAACGTGGCCAGCGATCCGTCGGTGAAGCTGAACGCGTAAGCGGTCGATCAAGGCCTCAAACGATCGCCGGTCGTCAACACAGCCGAAATGGTTGCGGATTCAAGGCGCGCGGCGGTACGCCTCGCGCTCGAATGGGTTGTCCCAATAGGGGCTCCGCCCCGCGAGCCACAGTGCCAATGCGCACAGTCCATAGGCAGGCAGGAAGGCCGGCCCCCAGCGTTCGTACTGCGCGACGTGTACCAGTTCGTGCTCGCGCGAATCGTCAAGCGCCCGGCGATCGACCCCCAGGACGACATGACCGAGCGTCATCGCCGCGGCACCCTGGACAAGGGGCGCGTGTGCCAAGAACCGCGTCACTGCGCCGCCCCAGAACTCGAGAATCCGGCCTCTTCGGCGGCAGCCTCCGCCGGTCGCCAGGCCGATAATCCCCATGAGCAATCCCAACGCCGTCGCGGGCGATACCCACACGATCAGTATGATTGCGCGTAGCGCGGCCATATACGCAATACCTGCTCCCAGGCGGTTCCAACGTCTGGATCTAATTGTGACGCCGCCACTGCCACTATGGTTCGACGGATCGCAAATCTAACCCGGTGTCAGTAGCACCTTGCCATCGCGGCCGGGCTTCATGGCATGTTCGAGGGCATCTTTAATGCGCGACAGCGGATAGGTTGCCTCGACCGGGGCGCTCAGCTTTCCTTCGGCAACGAGCTTGATCAAAGGACCGAAGACTGCCATTTGATCCGCGGGCGTTGCCTCGCTAAACCAATGGGCAAGCCAGAATCCCCGCAGGCTCACCTTGCGAAAGATCAAGTCTTGCTGCGCCACGCGGCACGGTTCGCCAGAAAGAGCGCCGTAGTTGACCACCGTGCCGCCAGGTGCGACCGCATGGGCCAGTCGCTGCGTGGCTTCGCCGCCGATGCAATCGATGGCCAGGCGGATCGAAGCTTTCTCGGTAGCTTCGGCCACACGCTTGTGTAGATCCGGTCCGTCGACTACCACCGCATCGGCGCCAAGCTTCTTGAGGGGTTCGATCAATGCCTCGCGCCGCACGACATTCACAGTGCGCAAGGAACGGAGCTTGGCGAGCGTGATCAAGTACGAACCAACACCGGAGTTGGCAGCGTTCTGAATGACCCACTCGCCCGCTTTCAGATCAACGATGTCGCGCAGCAAGAGCAGAGCCGTGGGTGGGTTCACGGTGAGCATCGACAACTGCTGGCGGTTAGCCTCGGCAGGCATAGGTAGCAATCGTCCAGCCGGCACCAGCATTTGCTCGCGCCACGCGCCGACGCCGGCGGGCAACAAGACGATGTCTCCGGCCTTAACGTTTTTCACCGCGCTCCCGACCGCGATCACGCGCCCCACCCCTTCGTTGCCTGGCACGGCCGGCAACTTGGGAAGGATTCCGTATTGCGCCGACAAAGTCAGCACGTCAGAAGGGTTGATCGGCGACGCTTCTAGCGCCAACAGGGCCTGGTCGGCGGCCGGAGAGCCAGGATCGGGCAGCTCGACACAGCGGGCAACTTCCAACGGGTGCCCGAAACTTTGAATTTGTACAGCTTTCATGGTGCGATGATTGCCTTGGCGTTATGAGGAAAGTTGGTGAATGAAGTTAGGGAATTACCTGTGTTCAAGCGTTGCAGGGTCGCTCGGCAACTGCTGGCGGCGAGACAGCTACGATACGGTGCCCGGCCCTTGCTGCGACTCGTTACATCGACGGCCGGGCACTGGCGGGCGAGCGTTCGCGGAGCGGAATACCACGAGCCAATGCGTCGCTCTGCGCGCGCCAGTCGAGATTCGCCGCCACGAGCGGGGCGAGCTGCCGCTGGCACCAACGCTGCGCGACCACGACGCCCTGACTGTCGCCGTGAGCATGGACAGACCATTGGGCATCGTCAAGCAGCAACGCCGCGGCCATCAGTCGGACCAGACTGTAGGCGAACCCACGCGCTCCGGCTTGCACGTAATCTCGTCCTTCGGCCAGTGCCACGGGAAGGTAGGCCCGCAAGCGGTTGGCCGCTTCGCGCGTCTGTGCCACGGCGTCGCTAAGCTCGCCCAACGTTACTCCGGCGGTCAGTTCGTCGATTTCGGCCAGAAACGGGCCGAGCGCATCAGACTTTTCGATCGCCCGCAGCGCGTCGAGGCTGAGCACATTGGTCGTTCCTTCCCAGATCGACAGGACCTGGGCATCGCGCAACAGTCGCGGCAAGCCTGTGTTCTCGACGTAGCCGGCGCCGCCAAATCCTTCGACCACTTCGCTGGCGCCGGCCACCGCTTGCTTGGCGGTATACAGCTTGGCCAGCGGCGTGAGCAGTCGCAAGACGGCCGATTCGTCCCTGGTGGCGGTGCCGCATTCCTCCTTGCCCAACAGCTCCAAGGCACGAAAACCCAACTGAAACCCGGCCTGGAAATCGACGGCCAAATCGGCCAGCGTTTCAACGTGCAACGGTTGGTCGATCAACTGCTTGCCGAAGACTTCGCGACGTTGGGCATAGTCGCGCGCCAAGGCCAGGGCGCGGCGCATTCCTGAAAGGGCGCCGATCACATTGTGTAGCCGGGTGATGTTCACCAATGTCGTAATATTGCGCACGCCATCACCGGGTGCGCCGAGCATTTTGGCCCTCGTTCCCTCCATGCTTAGTTCGGCAGTGGGGAGGCTGCGCGTGCCCAACTTGTCCTTTAAACGATGGATCAGGATGTTGTTCAGCGCGCCGGCCGAATCGCGTGTCTCTAAATAGAACAGCCCCAGACCGCGGCTGCCTGGTACGGTGTTGCCTCCCGCGTCCTCGACACGGGCGAGGGTCATCGTCATTTGCGCTGTCGTGGCCGATGTGAACCATTTGGCTCCGTAGAGACGAAACCAGGGGCCGCGCTCGTGCTGGGCGATTGTCTCGGTCCGGCCCACGTCGGAGCCGCCAGTGCGTTCGGTCATCCATTGCCCGCTGGTCCAGAATTGGTGTGGGTCGCGCGATATCAAATGGAAGTACGCGCCCGATCGCAATTCGTCATCCCCCATCACTTCGATCAATCGCGCGGCGCCGTCGGTCATGGCCAACGGACAGGAATAGGTGGCTGACGACGGATTGAACAGGTACAGCTTCGCGAACTGGTAGAGCCTAGAAAGGGGACCAAACTTGCGCTCGTAGCCGATGGCGATCAAACCCTCTTCGGCACTGACCCGATCGAGTTCCTGCCAACCGCGGGCAGTCTCGATGTGGTCGATCCGCCGACCCCACGGATCGAACTGCACCAGCTGCGGTTCGTGTGCGTGGGCATCCTCACCCATTGCCAGAATATCGCCCACCACCCGGACGCCGAATCGCTGCAGGTCGGGCTCGATTTCGGCCAGCTCGTCGGGCGGGATGTGCCGGGCCAGGTAGCGGCGCAGGACGTGATCGTCGTCGTACTGATTGCCAAGTGCTGGCGGATCTTGAAAGAATTCAGTCATGGCGAGTTATGCCTTGAATGCGGAGGCGTCCAATCGCTTCGAGCGAGGCGAGTACCAGGAGCTGTAGAGATGTGTCGATGGGTGCCGAGCGGTCTGCGAGTAAATATCCAGCGCGGCGCTTGATTCTATCGCTGCGCGGCGGCCTGCAACAAATCGTTCCGGCAAAAATGCTGGCTCTGTGCGGTCGCGGATAGGAGGTGTTTCGGGCGGCGCTGGCACCAGTTTTGCTGCTTTTTCCGGCCACACCCGGCGCCGCCCACAGTGGCCGGCCAATTGTGGGCTCGGCGGCCGTGAGCTACGTTCAAACAGGCACATGCCGGACGTGCAACTTGGGAAAATCCCGCAGAACTCGCCAGAAAGTGATGGGTAAGCCTGTGAGCGTGCCAAACCATGATCCGTCCGAAGGTCGTTCAGAGGCCGGCGGAACTTTCGAGAACCTCGGCCGTAAGTTAGACGAGCGGCCCGAGGTGCAGGCAGCCCAAGAGGCCCTGCGACATGCCCAGGAACAGCTCGAGCGCGCCAAGCAACAGTATCACGAAATCCGTGCCCAGGCCGTAGAGGGAATGAGCAAGCCCGAGGATCGCAAGGTCAGCGACCTGGTTGCCACGGCCCTGGAAATGGTGCGAAAGCACCCCGGACCGGGCGTACTGGCGGCCGTTGCCTTGGGCTGGTTTGCGGGACGTATTTTCCGGCGTTAGTTCATTCGACATCGCTCGCCCGTCGGCCTGCGAAACTGCCTGACTGTGGCGGACTTTTGTTGCCAAGAGGCTTTTCCCAATGTCCGGCTATCGCATAACCGATCGCGAGATTTTGCTCCGCAAGCGGAAATTGCGGGCCGAGATCGCGCGCTCGCGCCACGCGACACGAACAACCTTGGCGACCCTATCCGGCGAGCGTAGAAGGCTCACGTCCTGGCGGACCTATGTCCGCCGTTTCCCGGTGGCAACGCTGGGAGCGTCGTTCGGTGTCGGCATGTGGCTCGCAGCGGCCCGTCCGGGCGGAAAACTGCCGCGCAGCCTGGCGTCGACCGCGTTCCGCTGGGGATTCGCCGCCGTGCAATCGGGCGTCCTCAGTGATCTGAAGTCCCTCTGGATGGCTTACCAATCGCGTGGTGCAGGCCCCGGCGCCGACATGGATACGTAGAACGAATGGCTGACGACGAAGATTCGCTGTTTGGTCCGACGGTGGCCGAGGTAGGCCGCCTGCGGGACGAGCTGCGCGAGCATGTCGCCATGCGTTGGCAATTGGCACGACTGGAATTATCGGTTGCCTTCGCCGATCTAAAGCGGTTGGCAATCTGCCTGGCCGTGGCGGGTCTGCTGGCCCTGATCTCACTGCCTGTCGCCGTCGTGGCGGCGGCCGATGCCTTGGCCGGGCAGCTTGGCATCGACCGCACCGGGTGGCTGTTGATCTGGTTCGCCGGGCTGGTGGTCGCCGCGGTCGCCACGGGGTGGCTTGGCTGGCGACGATTCCGGCAACACTTCGTCGGACTCGAAGAGACGCTGGAAGTGCTCAGGGAAGACCAAGCGTGGGTCGAGTCGCTGACCGCACGCAGCAAACGATCTCCGTAGCAAATGACCGTCTTGGCCGTTGTCGCGCGTCGATCAGGCTCTTATTCGTAGCACGCGAAGAATTGCGACATGCGCCGCTTGAGCTGCCAGGAATGGCTACCGACCGGCATCAAGTTGCCAGAGCGGCCCGGTGGAATTAACCCACGCCGGGGCGGGCATCCATATCGCACATCGAGTCCATGCCCAGGCGCGTCTTCAACTCTTCGAATTGGCGGAAGTAGTTGTCGCTGGAAGAGTGAACGTGCTCGGCCTCGGTGATGAACTTCATCTGGTCGTCGCAATGGATCGAGCGGTCCTGGAAGACGTGCTCGAAACCGCGCAGATCCTCGCCGTAGACGATCAGCAGTTTGTGCTCGTCGAACTGAACTTCCTGCGGGGCGGCGGGGTTAAGCACCGCGATACCGACGCAGCCGTCGTTCAGCAACAGCTCTTCATAATCCCACAGGATGCTTTTCAGCACCGGCATGTCGATATGCTCGCGGTACAGGTCGACGTGCCCTCGCTGCTCGCGATTGTGGCTCGTCTCCAATACCACGTCGACCTCCGAGCCCAGCGGATCGAGGAGTTCCATGAACAACTCGAACAGCTCCTCACGCGAGGCGGATCCCATCAGCACGGGCACAGAGCAACGGCTGTCGGCGTCGTGATAGACGTCATGCCGAAAGCCTTGCCGTGGGACTACCTGCAAGTTGTAGGACGGGCGGATGGCATCGGTCAGCGTAAAGTCGCCATAGCGAGCAACGCCCAGGTGCGCCTCGAGCTCCGATTCGCTCAAGCGCTCGAAGCTGCTGGTGCCGGTTGACACCTCACCGTCGCGAAAGACGTTTCGGAATATGCGTTTCAAGAAGCCCATTGATCGAAAGGTCCCGAGTCAGTTGTGTGGGCAGTAATGCTTTGTGACACGGCCGGCGAATGACCGATCCTTAAGCAACCCTAGGTTACGCTCATGGCTCATATTCCCCAGAGGACGTCGAATGTCGGTCCGGGGGCTGTGTAGGTCGGCAGAAACGGTATGATCGGATTCCTCAGCACAACGCGCACCGACGAGCCGAGGGCCCCCTGTCGCTCGTACGGATTGCGCTTTCGGCCGGTTCGCGACAGCGCGATCGGCCGAAGAGTCTCGGAAGTTCCTCGAAGTTAGTCTAGCACTTGGCTCCGGTGGCGGAGCCCAACTGGTCAAACGGTACGGTGAAATTCGTCCCGCTGCCAAGAAAGAAATGCGCGTCACGAAAGGTTTGTCATCGGCGGAATCCTCGCAGGCGAAAATGCCGTCGCTTTCTGCACAGCGTACCAACAAAAATAGGAAGCCCTTCTCACGCTTGCCTGCGTGCGAAATGACTTCCCTGAGTCGCTCGTATCTGGTTTTGGTCGTGCCCGCAATGGCCGACAGCACTCATTCTAACGGCGGTACACGATTCCGTCGCGTTTTTTACCGCCGCCAAGATCTGCTACTACTAGGTTACGTTGCGTAGGTATATTTCGTTCGGTCCGTTTTTTCGTTCGCGTAGCAGCCGGGTAATCCAACTATCCTGGCTGTGCGTTCGGCCGAGGCACCCGATCCGTGCTGCCGATCGGCCGCTAGCAACCACGGACTATCGAGGAACAATGCCCGTGTCCGAGTTAATGTGCGGCACCGCGAAGTGCCTGCGACTGCTGGCGATGCTATTGATGGTTTTGCCGGGGTGCGCGCCGCAAAAATCGACGTTGCCTGATGCATCGGCCACAGACTTGTCGGCCACCTCCCCAGCGGCAGCCGACTCACCGGCAACTGTGCGGCGCGTCTCGGCCGGCGATCCACCGGTCGCCAACAGCGTTGAGCCGCTCTCGGCAACAGGGCCCGACGAGCGTCTTGCCAGGTTGGTCGGTCAGGACAGATGGGACGTTTATTACCTCGGCGGGGCACGATTCGGTTACGGATCGACGCGCTGGCGACGCATGGCCGACAAGCCAGACCTGATCGTCGCCTCAGGCATGCTGCGGTTGTCCATCAAGCGCTTTGGCGAAGTGAGCGATTCCGAAGTTAGCATGTCGGTTGTCGAAACCACGGCCGGAGAAATCCGCAGCTTCGAGTCTGACGCGCGGCTCGGACCGACGCCCAACAGGGCCCGCGGAAAGCTCGTTGCCGGCACGATGCAAATCACGCTCGATTCCGGCGGCCAGACTCGCGGCAGTAGCATCGCGTGGCCCAAGGGGACTGGGGGATACTTTGTCGTCGACGAAGAACTGCTCTGCCGGCCCATGCGGCCCGGCGAGCGGCGTACCGTGCGATCGCTGATGCCGATTTTCAACCAGATTGCCGAGATCGAGCTGCGGGCTGTGCAACTCGAATCGACCGAATTGCTCGACGGCCGGCGGGAACTTTTGCGGATCGAAACGACGACGAAATTGCCCGGCGCCGACCCGATGGAAGGTGTCATGTGGACCGACCGCGACGGCGAGACCGTCAAGACATTGACCACGGCGCTCGATCAGGTCGCCTATCGTACGACAAAGGCGATCGCACTGGGCAAGTCTGAAGCCGCGGGACTCGACCTGGGAGATCGCTCGCTGGTGCGGCTTGCAAAACCGCTAGCCGATCCCCATCGCGCTAAGGAAATACACTATCGTTGTCATCTCGACGAGGGGGATCCGGCCCGGGTGTTTTTGTCTGATGCGAGCCAGCAGGTCACGGCGATCGATCCGCACACCGCGGAAATTGTCGTGCGGGCGCTGCGGCCCGCGGCGTCGGGGGCTGAAGGTGGGACAGGGGATCGCGCGTCAGGTAGCGCCGGTACGGGCGAAGCAGCAAAAACCCCCACGGATGATGATCGGCAGCCCAACAGTTTCATTCAGAGCGATAATCCGCGGATCGTGGCGATGGCGCGCGAGGGGGCAGGGAACGAGAAGGATCCCTGGCGCACCGCTGTGGCCCTGGAACGATATGTCCGCGACAAGGTGAAGGTGAAGAACTACTCGCAGACCTTCGCCACGGCCGCGGATGTCGCTCAGAGTCTCGAAGGCGATTGCACCGAGCACGCCGTCCTGTTGGCGGCACTATTGCGTGCGCGTGGGCTGCCAGCCCGCGTGGCGATCGGACTAGTTTACGTCCCGGCCGAACAAGCTTTCGGTTTTCACATGTGGACCGAGGTTTATGTCGACGGACAGTGGATCGGAGTCGATGGCACGTTGGGCCTGGGAGGAATCGGCGCCGGCCATTTGAAACTGGCCACGTCGAGCCTGAAGGAAGCAACGGCATTCTCGAGCTTCTTGCCCGTGGCCCAAGTGTTGGGGAAGCTCAAGATCGAGGTGCGCGACGAGAATCGATAAACGCGGAATTCAAGTCGATGAGCTGTCCAGCACTCAGCGATGGTCGATTCCTGCACGACGAACGCCGCTTGAGACAGATAGAACCTATGCAAAGCACGAAGTTCACACTGACCACGCCTGACGACGTGTCGCTGCACGTTTATCGTTGGCAGTCGCCAGGTCCGGTCAAAGCGGTGGTGCAGATCGCCCATGGCTGGGTCGAACACGCGGCGCGATACGGCCGGCTGGCCGAGGCCCTGTGTGCGGCGGGCTACGCCGTATTTGCAAACGATCACCGCGGGCATGGCCGCACGGCGCGCTCTTCGGCCGAACTGGGTTTCTTTGCCGAGCGCGACGGCTGGAACCACTGCGTTGCCGACCTGTGGCAGCTTCATCAGCGAATCGCGGCCGAATTGCCTGGCGCGCCCATCATCGCAATGGGGCATTCGCTCGGTTCGTTTATGATTCAGCAATTCCTCAGCGAGCATGGCAATGCGGTCGCCGGCGCGGTGCTTTCGGCCACCAACGGCAAGCCCCCGGCTATTGCGCCGCTGGCGCTTGTTCTGGCACATGCCGAGCGGCTGCGCTTGGGCCGGCATGGCACGAGCAAGATATTGCAGTACCTGTTTATTGGAGCATTGAACAAATCGTTTGAGCCGGCGCGGACGCCGTTTGACTGGCTATCGCGCGACACGGCCGAGGTCGACAAGTATCTGGCTGATCCGCTGTGCGGCTTTTCGCCGCAGGTGCAGGCGTATCTGGACGTGGTACACGGGCTGGCCGAGATGTCGCGATCCGCGCGACAAGCGCGCATCCCGCAGCAGTTGCCGATTTACATTTTCTACGGCAGCCGCGATCCGGTGGCGGTCAATATGAAGCAACTGCGGGCGGCTTACCGAACGGCCGGGCTCGCGCAGGTCACGTACAAGGAATATCCCGACGCCCGGCACGAGACATTGAATGAGATTAATCGTGACGAAGTGACGCGAGATTTAATCGCCTGGCTGGACAGCGTCGTCGATCGCGCGAGCCAGACCGCCGGCGCAACGAGTGCGCCGCGCGGCGCCTGACCCTGTCCGAGCTGGCTTTTCGGCAAGCCTACAAAAAATGCCCACGCCGCGTGAGCGACATGGGCATCGTTTGTAGTTTCATATTCTGTCGCAACCTTTGGCGGCCGCGGCGATTACTCAGGCGCGGCCGAGGAGCTGTCTCCTCCCTTATCGCCACCAGAGGATTTTGCGCCGGCTACTTTTTCAGCCGTGCGGTCCTCTTTCGGATCGATCGACGTGTAGAAGCCGAACATCATTTCTTCCCACGTCTGTTCACCGAATTTGACGGTGGCCGTCGGGTCGGGGTTGGCCAGGTTGTCGGCCGAATTATCGAAGTGGGCCGTGCATTCCAGTCGCGTTCCCTTGGGCATCAGCTTCGGCTCGGCCAAATAATAACGCAGTTGCCAATTGAAGTCGTACTGGGGAACATCGAGCAGGACTTCTTTGGTGCCGTCCGGATATTGCGCCTCGAACTTGAAGCTCTTGCCGCGCAGATGCATGTGCGGCATCAGGCTCAACAGCAAGGTGTCTTTCAGAAAGCGGTGCTTCCCCTTGATTTCGAAGTTGCCGTCGCCAGGCGGAATCTTGAACGCCACGTCGCCGATCATGCCGTCGCGGAGCGTTTTCTTTACCGTCTTCGGATCCGCAAACTTGAACCCCACCGCGCTACGATCGTCTTGCGCCGTGCCGTTGGGGGTGTAGTGCAGTTGGAAGACTAATTTCGCCCCGGCCGGTACGAACGTGGCCGTGCCTGCCGGATTGGTATGCGGAGGCGTTCCCGGTGCATAGCCGGCCAGGCCGCCGCGGCCCCCTTCAAACTCGTCCTGCCCTTCGACCTTGATGAAGACGATGATGTGATGCACTACGCTGCGATTGCTCGGTCGGCATTCGCTGGCCTGCACCCACTTGTCTTCTTTCCAACCGGGATCGACTGTGAAGAACTGATATTCAACAGTTCCTTCCGCCGGAACTTTGTAGGCTTCGTCACTCATGTAGCAGATCTGATCCGGCGTGCCGATCTGCCAACCATCGACAAACTGGCGCGGCGCCGGCAACTTGTTGGTGTCCCCTTCGGGGCAGCCGTTGGCGATCCAGGTCGTGATGAGTTTCTTTTCGTCCTCAGTCAGACGGGCGTCATTGCTAAAGTGCCCATGACCTGGGTCGGCAAACCAAGGAGGCATTTGTCCGCCGGCAACCACCTCGCCAATCATTTCCGCCCAACCTTGCACCTCGTCGTACGAGGTCATGGCAAACGGGGCGATCTCGCCCGGCCGATGGCAATTGACGCAGCGATCGTTGAAGATTCGCGCAATCTGGTTCGCATAGGTTACATCGCCGTGCGGTTCATGCTTGACACGGCCAATCAGGCAACCGTCGGCCTTGGTCATGGGCTTGGCCACTGGCTTGCCCGCCAACACTTCGTCGATGGCCGAGGCGAGGAAACGTTCATTCAACTTGGGCTTCACGTAGCCGGCTCCGGTCTTGAAGCCGTATTGATCATCAATGCGACCGCAATAACGAATCGTCTGGTCACCATCGAGCAGGAAGACCTCGGGCGTGCGCTGCGCACCCATCGCGTCGGCCAACTTGTTTCCCAGATCCTTAAGGACGGGAAAACCGAGTTCGTGACTCTTCGCGAATGCCGCGATGTCCGAGAGCGAGTCTTGCAGGTTGGCGTCGACGCCGACGAACGCAACACCCTTGGATGCAAACTCCTTGGCCAATTCGGCCAAACGCGGCGCATAGATCTTGGCGAGCGGGCATTCGGCGCCCAGGAAGACGACGACTGTGGCGTTTTGCCCCTTCAACTCGCTCAGCGAGATGTCGCGGCCGTGATGGTCGGGCAATGAGAAGGCTTCGATCTTTCGACCAATCGGCGAGGCGTCGGCCGTGGCCGCTGCCGCCATCGACGCTTGGCAGACCGTGGCCATCACGACACCGACAAATCCGATCGCCGCGAGGAGGCCGATACGCCGCATGTGTCACCTTTGAAAATACGTGTGGTTGGCTTTTTTTCGCGATACGCGGCTGGGAACCAATCGAATCGGCTGGGTGGAAGTCGCTTCGAATCAATTCGGCCCAAATCGCCTTGCGCGCTAAGTAATTATTTGACCATGATCCGCGTTACGAAGCCAGGGCAAAATGGCGAGAAAGGCGAAGCTACGGCAGCCGATGCGCTCGGGACGCATGCGGCTGCCGCTTCGCCTTCTCAACTGCCCTGGTACCTATTCTCTGGCCAGCCCCGACACCGATCTCGCCAGCTATACTGGCGTGTGCTGATCGTTAGGCGCCTGGGAAGCGGCCGCCGCCGGCGGGGAAATCGAACTTGGCGCCCTGCATCTTTTCGAACTGTGCCTTTTGCTCGGCCGTCAGAATCGCCAGCGCCTTTTCGTTGCGCTCTTTTTGCATGGCCTGGAAGCGTTCACGCATGGCTTCGCGATCGCCGCCCCCGGCACCGCCACCACCACCGGCGCCACCCTGGCCGCGGCCCTGGCGTGAGTCGGCCACCATGGTCTCGACCTTCTTTTTCTGCTCGTCGGTCAATTTTAACGCCGTGGCGACTTCGGCGTCTTGAATGGCACCAAAAGCGCCGCGCCGCTGGATGGTCAGCTGGTTGAGCCGTTCTTTCTGCGAGGCGTCGAGCAGGGCGTCCACCTTGCCGCGCAGCTCTTTAACCTTCTTTTCGGCATCGCCGCGCAGCTCTTGCATCTTCTCGCGACGCTCTTCCGGCGACAGATCCTGCAGGCCGGAGAAGATTTCCTGCATCTCAGACATCGCTTCGGTCGCGGCGTCGCGGACCTTGGTCGTTTGATCAACGCTCAGCTTCAGTTCTTTCTGGACCGCTTCCTGATTCAACAGCGTCAAGGTATCCATGCCGGGGATGCCCATGCCGCCACGGCCGCCGCCACCTCCACGCCGTTGCTGTTGCGCATTTGCCGAACTGACAATAGCCACGGCACCGATCAACGCCACTACGGCGACCATAGACCTACGACGGAAAAGCATGAGTTGGCTCCTTGAAAGCATGTGGGCAGTGAAACGTGTGAAATCCACCCCGGATTCGATCGAAATCAGTTTCTTGTGGTCGGTAGCTTGCGGGCCCCGATCCGTGTTTCTCACCTAGGTTTCAGCTCGGTCAACTTTCCATCGACCGGACACAAAGAGCGGAGCGAAGGCGCAACAAGGGAACACCGCGCTGAATTAAACCCCGGCCGTCCGGCATTGTTTCACATCCCCCAGGGAAATGCCAGAAACCTTCCTTGGAGAATGACTTCGGACGATGCTCGCCAGTGCCACGATGTACAGATTTCGAGGCCGCCAACGGCAAAACACCCGCGGATTGCGACTGCTGTTACCCCTCGTACACGCGTCGCTGGGGCGTGGCGATGATCGATTTCGGGGCCGGCTGGGCGTGCGGGCCATCTACCACATACTGGGTCGATTGCCTTACTGACGACTCTCTCGCGACCCCGGGCTCCTTTTTCGCGGGAGGGGCTGCGGCAATGGCCTCGCCTGGTGTCGTTCGCGTCGCGGCCGGAGACGTGACGATTGCGAGTTGCAGGTCGACACTCCATCGTCCGGCTGCGTCGCCGACGACGATCCAGTGGGGGAATACCGCCACGGATTGCTGGATGGTCTCCAGCCCGCGCTGCGATCGGCTGACCGATTGAATCGGAAAGGCCCAGATTCCTCCGACTTCGGAAGCCGACAGCCCGATATCGACGCCGAGCCAGCGATCGACCAGCCGCAACGAGCCGACACCGCTGAGATCGAGTCGGTGGCCCAGATCGGCCAGCACGCGTCCCTGAGAGTCGACAAAGTATCGATCGGGGCAAGCAGGCGGCAGCCCGGCAAAGTTGAATTCGACCGCAAACCGGCAAGGTCGTCCGGGGGGCAAACCCGTGAGCTCGTAATGGATGTCGACGACCGAGCGGTCGGCCCACAGGGTCAATTGCTTGGTGACGGTAACAGGCTGGCCGAAGGCGCGGCCCGTGCGTGCCAGTTGTGCACAGACGCCCCCCTGAATGCGGCGCAGTCGCGCGCGGTAGCGCCCAGCGAGGAAGTCGCCTTGCTCGGTCGCCGCGCAGGCGGCCACTTGGTCGAGCGTGCAGCGGACGTCAAAAAAATGGTCCAGCAGGCTTTTTCGAGCATAGCTGTCGTAAATCAGGTGGGCGTTTTCCGCAGCGCTTGCCAGGGTGGCTGTCTGGCGATGATAGGGCTCGGGCCGTCGCGTCAAGGAGGCCAGCAGATTCGCGCCCACGTCGCGCACGTCTAACTCATACAACTGTCCGCCACGGTCGGGTGCCAGAAAGAGGCCGAGCTTTCCGCTCGTGAGCGACAGCTCTTTGTGCACATCCAGATTAAAGTCGTCAATCGTGGCCGACAGCCACGGCTCGGTGCGTCCGGCGACGATATCTAACAGCGACTCGGCTGCGAGCAGGTTTCGGTACACGGCCTGGCGCAAATGGGGCGAATAAACGCCGCCGAAGATCCCATGCCAATAAGCGCAGCCGCATTGCGCGCGATAGAGCGCCTGCCGTGCCTGTTCAATGAGCGGGTGACTGTCGTCGGCGTCTTCCGCCACGGCTGCCTGGGCGCGCTTGCTCACTTGCAGCATGCGGCAATACATCTCGTCGATCTCGGGGTAGCGGACGCGAAAATTGCGCCAGGTGCCTGCCAGCGGGATTGCCGAAATGTCGGATGTATCCGGTGAAATGCTCGTCGATTCCGCCGGGGAGTGCTGGACGTTCTTGGCCAACGTCGACCAAGGCCCCATCTCGCGGTAACTCCCCTCGGGCACGTACACTTTGCCCAGCGGCGGTACGTGGTCGATGCACTCGCCGAGCGTGGTGACTTGCAGCCAGTCGGAATTCGCGGCCAAAGCATCGAGAAAGCGGCGCAGCCAGCGACTGTTTTGCATCCGCTCGCGCATGCCGGGCCACGCGCCGAACTTTTCGGCGTCGTCGGCATAGACCAAGACACCGCCTGGATGGCGACGCGCTTCGTCTCGCAAGTATGCGATCGTTTCTTCTGGCTCGGCAAACGGTATCAGATAGCGTAAACGCTCTTCGCCGGCGAACAGCGCGATCAGCCCACCTTCGGATTCGGTCAGGTAGTAGCCGCGCAATTGGTCGTCGGCCAGTCCGGCCGCATGGAAATGAAAATCGTCGAGCACGGTATGTTCGATGTCGCAGGCCGCCAGGTCGGCCGCCAATGCCGGATCCCAGATGCGCTCTGGCATCCACATGCCGCGCGGCACCTGTCCAAAAAGCTGGCCGAGGCGCCGAGAGAATGAGTTGATCTGCCCGCGGCGATCGGCCTGCGAGAGCATCGGCAGCAGCGGGTCGTGATAGGCGCCCCCCATGATCTCGATGCGGCCCGCGGCGGCCAACTCGCGCAGCCGATGCGTGTATTCCGGATGCCGCCCGGCGAGCCAATCCAGCAGCGACCCGCTCGTGTGCAAATTAACCGGCAGCGTCGGGTAGTCGGCCAGCGTCTCGACCAGCGGCAGATAGCAGTCGCGATAGACGCCTTCGGTGACCTGATCCAAGTTCCCAACCGGTTGATGCTGGTGCAGCGCAAGCACCAGGCGGAGGCGATCGTTCATAGTAGAAATCCGTTTCGCTGGGGCGGGATTTGGCACACCGCTCGTCACGTGGCGATCCTATCGCACGGAACGGCAAACCACCAAGAGCAGTCGCTAGCGTGCGTCGGTGGCGGCTAGCTGGGCGGATCGCATCATTTTAAGAGCGGCCGTCGCCACTGCGCAATCGGGGAACTCGCCGATAGCACGCTCGTAGCATGCCAGGGCTTTGTCTCCTTCGCCCATCTGGCTGTAGCAGAACGCGATATTGCAAAGTGCCATCTCGCGATAGCTCGTGGCACTCGCGCTACCGACGAGCAGGCAGCGCCAGCGGTCTGCCCAAGGGTGCCGACGCATGAACTCGTAGGACGCTTCGAAGCACGGGACGGCGTCAGCAAATTGCTGCTGGCGAACGAGGACGATCCCGCGTCGATGGTCGTTCACCAGCAGGCGACGCATGAACCGATAATACACCAGGCAACAGGCCGCCCCGATCATCACGCCAAGGCTCGGGTCGCGATCCTTGAACAGAGCCGAGCCCAGCAGGGCAGCGCCAATGACGATGGCGATCTGAACGATCGCGGCGCCCCAGGATATCGAACGTACTACCGGCGTACTTGCGGCCATCTGCGCTCGACTCGAATGGGCTCAAAACTACGCGTGTTCGAACTCCCTTCGATTCGATCACAAATGCATTTGCATCGCAAACGGCTCAATCGATCAGCCACGGCCCAGGTCGTTCTTCGTTTCCTTCGACCGGGTCGCGGCGTTCCCATTCGCGGCGTAATTCGCTCAGGCCATAGGCGCACAGTTCGAACTCATGGCTCAGACGCTCCAACACTTCGCTTTCGTCCCGATTCTTGTCCGTGCGGATGGTACTGGCGATGTAATACGCACGTTTCCCCTGTTCGCGATAGTCGAGCAAGTGATCGACGCGTTGCTCGCACTCTAACCGGCGGATGAATTCGGGATAGACGCCGGTCCAGAAGAGGGTGAAATCGCCAATGTGCCGATGCACTTCGCGGCGGGCGTCGCCGACGCGGGCTTCGCCTTCCAGCAGCATGGCGGCCACTTCTTCCAGCCGGCGGCCGCTGAGACTGCGAACGTTGTAGATCGCGTCGGTGTGAACAAAGCGGGCCATCATGCCGGACAGATAGTCCACCAGCGGTGGATCGGCCACACCGAGCCGAGTCTGAAAGACATACTCGGCCAAGCCGGAGAAGAACTGGTAAAGCGTCGGCTGCGAGCGGCTGCGGTCCATTCCTCGCTCTCCTGGAGCTTAGGGGCGTCCGCCGATCACCTCGGGCAAGTCAATCTACTTGTCGCACTGGGGCGATCGCGGCGCCGCCAATTCAATTATTCTCCGAGATTCGCCAGATTCCAGCGGAAATCTACGCAGGCCCGCGCCAAATGGTCAAGGCGAGCTTATTTATCGAGCGAACCCTTGGCGCCCCGGGGGTGTCGGCAGCGACCGTCAACGAGGGCGTTGCGGCGTGGAATGGCCGAAGACGGACCAGTGGATAACAGGCAGAAACGCTACGAGCCCAGCGCATCCACAAGCTCGGCCACATAATTGCCGATCTCGGCCAGCACCTGGTCGCGTGGGCGGGCGCCGGCTTCGGCCACGCGACGGACGACCGCCGAGCCGACGATCAGTCCATCCGCCACGGGGGCCAGAGTGCGGACATGCTCGGGAGTGCTAATGCCAAACCCGACGCAGATGGGCAAATCGGTCTCACCACGCAGCCAGCGCAGGTTATCGATCAGCTCTTGCGGCAGAGCGGTTCGCTCGCCGGTGATGCCGGTTACCGAGACGTAATACAGAAAGCCGGTCGAAGTGGCCGCAATCCGCAAAGTCCGCTCGCGGGGTGTGGTGGGGGCGACCAGTTGTACCAGGCTGAAGTCCTCGCCGCGGCAGATCCGCGACAACTCTTCCGACTCGTCGGCCGGCAGATCGGGGACGATCATGCCAGACATGCCGGCTTGCTTGGCGTCGCGCACATACGCGGCCGGACCGTGCCGCAGCACGATGGCGTAGCTGACCATGCTGGCGACCGGCGCGGACAATTGCGGCTGCGCCTTGCGCACGGTGTCGAAGATTTGGGCCAGCTTGACGTGCCGTTCCAGAGCGCGCGTATACGAGGCCTGGATCACCGGACCGTCGGCAATCGGATCGCTATAAGGGATTCCCAGCTCGCACAGGTTGGCCCCCCGGCGCATTATTTCGGCCAGCACCAAGGCGGTGAACTCCAGGTCGGGATCGCCGGCCGTCACGAATGGCATGAAGGCCTTGCGCCCTTGGGCGCGGAGCGCGCGGAAAACGTCGTCAATCGCGGACATCAATGCTCCGGTTCAGGTCAGGCTTGGTGTATCTAACTTTCAATTCGATCTAAGTGTCCGCAGAGAGTACAAACTTGGGTGCCATGTCCACGCTTGCGTGGACATGCCGTCGGTCTCGCTTACAGTCCGCATGCCCACGCGGTGCGTGGGCATGGCACCCGAACTCTGGCTCGGGCAGGCTTGGCATTTCAATCAGGCGATCGTTTCGCCACGTAGCCGAGCGATCTCGAAGGCGTCTTTGTCTCCGCGGCCGGATAGGCATACGACCACGGCTTCGGTCTTGGGGCGCTTGCGGGCCTCTTCCATACCTTTGGCCACCGCGTGCGAACTTTCCAGCGCGGGAAGGATCCCTTCGCTGCGCGCGAGCGCGTCGAACGCCGTCAGGGCTTCGTCGTCGCGGGCAAACGTGTAGCGGGCTCGGCCCGAATCTTTCCAATAACTGTGCTCGGGGCCGACGCCTGGGTAGTCGAGCCCCGCCGAGATCGAATGGACGTCGCTGGTCTGGCCATCTTCGTCCTGCATGACATAGCTGTAACTGCCGTGCAGCACGCCGGGCGAACCAAACGACAAGGGGGCCGCGTGATCGCCCGCTTTGACAGAGCGGCCGCCGGCCTCAACGCCCAGCAGTTCGACGTTCCTGTGTTCGACAAACGGATAGAACATGCCGGCCGAGTTGCTGCCGCCGCCGACGCAGGCCACCACCAGGTTGGGCAGCCGGCCGAGTTGCGCTTGGCACTGCTCGATCGTCTCACGGCCGATCACGGATTGGAAGTCGCGCACGATCACTGGGAACGGATGCGGACCCACGACCGATCCAAGGATGTAGTGGGTCGTCTCGACCGTGCTCATCCAGTTACGCATCGCTTCGTTGATGGCGTCGCGGAGCGTCCGCGAGCCGCTGGTGACCGGCCGCACTTCGGCTCCCATCATCCGCATGTTGAAGACGTTGAGCTTCTGACGGCGAATGTCTTCTTCGCCCATGTAGACGACGCAGTCCAAGCCGAAGCGCGCGCATGCCGTGGCCGTGGCGACGCCGTGCTGCCCGGCGCCGGTCTCGGCGATGACATGCTTCTTACCCATCCGCAAAGTGAGTAGCGCCTGGCCGAGCGTGTTGTTGATCTTGTGGGCGCCGGTGTGGTTAAGGTCTTCGCGCTTCAGATAAATCTGCGCGCCACCGCACCGCTCGCTGAGCTGCCGGGCGTGGTACAGCGGCGAAGGGCGGCCCACGTAGTTCTTGAAAAGATCGGCCAGCTCGGCCGCGAACTGGGGGTCGCGCTTGGCTTCGTCGTAGGCCACGGCCAACTCTTCCAACGCCCGCATCAAAGTCTCGGGCACATAACGTCCGCCGAAGGCACCGAAACGCCCGACCGCATCGGGCACATGGCTCGAAGCCGGTGTATTTACGGCGGGCTTGCCACCGGTAGGAGTCGTAGCTGGCATAAAAAGTCCTTATCGCTAGCGCGCAAGTCGCCCAGGTAGCGGGCCGCCCTGGCGCGCAGAAAAGTCGATTGTCAGCCGGGCAGGGCAGGGGGTCAAGGGTGGGGATTTGGCCGAAGCCAGGCGAGATTTTTCACGGGCCAGTATGTTGACGGGTGGATTGAAGATGCCGGTTCGTCAATATGTTCCACGACTACCTCAAGCGTGCGTGTTCCGCGATCGGCTAAACGTCGCGCAGGATGACCCTTGTCGAATAAATATGTGCAAGACAGACACGGCAAAGTCGAAGTGGTTCGGGTGCGTGACCCTGGCGCGTAGTCTCGCCTTAGACCGGCCATTAATGGGAGGTAGCACTTGATGGAAGTCGATCTGTGCTGTCGCGCTTTCTCGTGAACGGGAACGTAACTCTCAATGCTGTATGCGGTATCTACTGGAACGTGCGAGTTCCGAATTTCGGCGCGACTACTACGCGCAGCATGCGCGACAACGTCGCGATACTATAATCAGGGATCGAGGATACTGTTCGCTGATTATCCGGAAGGGATTCGCATCATGTTCGAATTAGACGCCATAATTTGGCAGGTCGAATGGACGGTCATTGGTGTGCCCGTCGTGGATGTCGAAGAGTTTGGATATCGCAAAACGTTGTTACGCATAGTTTCTAGCCGTGATGAAGCTATCGCAATTGCTCAGCAAGTTCTCCACAGAGCTGAAGCTGGAGTATCCATAACTCCGTTGCGAAAGACCGGTCCCTGCGCCTGGGAACCATGTGGCGAGGCGGAAATATTACAGACCGACATCTATCAAGCTACGGAATCTGATACCTAGTTATTTCGGCGCCATTCGACCTCACTTCGCGCCATCGTTCTAATCCGCGCAACAGGTCCAGCCGCCTTGCGTTCAGGCTGGTTTCCATGGCGCGCAAACTCGCTCAGCGTCATGCCGGAATCACTGGCCGTTGCAATCCGCGGCGTTATCTCACCGCACAAATGCCCTGCCGTCGTTTTGCCAACGTGTCGTACAATTGCGCAGGCCCATTGCCGTCTGACGTTGCACCGTTGTCAATTTCTTGAGGCCGCACGATGCTCACGCTTCAGCCTGTCGATCAGTTGGTCGTTGACATTGCCATCGATAATCTTACGGATAGCTACTCCAGCAAGCCGGCCAACGTGTCGCCGGAGTTTGATAATGTGATCGCGGCCGGCGCGACAGAGATTTCCGGCACGACATTGTGTTGCGCTCAACTGGGGCTGGCGCTCGTGATGACGGCGACTGTGGGGAAGCATCGCCGCAAACTCTTGTTCGACACCGGGCCCGAAGGGGCCATTTTCTTGCGCAATTGCCGGAACCTGGGCATTACGCTCGACGAAGTGGCGGCCATCGCCATTTCGCACGGCCATTGGGATCATACGGGCGGGATGCTCGACGTGCTCGATCAAATCACGCGCAACCAGCGCGGCAAGGAAGTGGAATGTCATGTGAACCCGGGCATGTTTCTCGAACGGGGCACGCGGCTCGATACCGGAAAAGTCGCCCCGTTCGCGAAAGTTGCTTCGCTCGACGAACTGGCGGCGCACGGGGCGCGGCTGGTCAATTTGCCCGCCGAGCGCGAAATGTTCGACGGCTGGTTCTATCTCAGCGGAGAGATTCCGCGCGTGTCGAGCTTCGAGAAAGGGCGGCCTGACCATTTGTGTCGCACTTCGGCCGCGAGTCCCTGGCAGCCCGACCCGCTGATCATGGACGAGCGCTACCTGGCCGTACACGTAAAAAACAAGGGGCTGCTGATTTTCAGCTCTTGCTCGCACGCGGGCATCGTAAACGTGCTCTTGAACGTGCGCGAAAAGTTCGCCCATATTCCTCTGTACGGCGTACTGGGGGGATTTCATCTGGCCGGCAAAGGAATGGAACCGTTGATCCCCGAGACGGTCGCCGAGTTGAAGCAGTTCGAGTTGCAGCAGATCATGCCGGCCCATTGCACGGGCTGGCGCGCGGTACACGCCTTGCTGAACGAATTCGGCGAAGACGTCGTCACACCGTCGGCCGTCGGTAGTCGCTTTACGTTTTAGCGACGCCGGGCTCTGGGGCAGCTCGCTACGGCGAAGCTGCGCTTGCTTACCGCGCGACCTCGGCGCTACAATCGGCGCACATGCCCGCAAGGGCGAGTTTCCACGGCGGCCATCGGTCGCAGGTCACCAGGGCTCGATCGCTATGAAGATCTATACCAAGACGGGCGATACCGGTGACACGGGGCTATTCGGCGGACCGCGCGTGCGCAAAGACGCTCCGCGGATCGAAGCCTATGGCACGGTGGATGAATTGAACGCCGTGCTGGGGATGGCGCGGGCCGATGCGTTGACCTCGGATGTGGATTTGCTGTTGGCCCGCGTCCAGAACGAGCTGTTTGATCTGGGGGCCGAATTGGCCACTCCTGACCCGCAAGCTCATCAGATGGTTACGTTGGGCGCGACGCACATTACGGCGTTGGAAGCCGCCATTGATCGCCACGAGGTGGGGCTTGCGCCGCTCAAGCAATTTATCTTGCCGGGGGGCAGCCAGGGGGCAGCTCTTTTGCATTTGGCGCGAACGGTCTGTCGCCGGGCCGAACGCCGCGTGATTACACTGTCGGCCAGCGAGTCGGTGGCGCCGACGCTGGTCGTGTACCTGAATCGGCTGAGTGACCTGTTGTTCGTGTTGGCTCGCTCAGTGAACCAATCCGCCGGTCGCGGCGATGTGCCCTGGCAGAAATCTCCTTCTTGATTGCGATGCCGCGGGCGTATTCACGCAGGGTAGGGACGTGCCACAATGGCGCGGCTGACCACTCTTGCCACGAACCGCTTTACTACTTCTGTGCGCCTCGGTTACGTTGTTGTCGCGGGATTAACGTCATTCAAGGTGATCCACGAGAAACGTTCGCAGGGGATTGGCTGTCGCGCGGCTATCGCGCGGTGGGCGACTACGACAATCAGCAGAACCATCGCTAAGCGGGCGACTGGGGCCGCGCGGGATGTTCGCTCGACAGTAGCCCGCGACGATTCGGCTATGGCTGGATGCGACTGGATGGATGCTCAGGCGGCGGTTCGGACCGGTGATTTTCACGGTCCGACGGGAGTCTCATATTCAAGGGAGGGCTTCGCGTGTTAGCGATTTATCAAAAAATATTGTTCGTGGGCGCATGCACGCTGTGTATTGGCTGGGTCACGACCGCGTGGGCGCAACCGGCCGAGACGGCCGAAGGAGCGACCGAAGCTACGCCGGCTGCCAGCGAAGGCCCCGCAATTATCGACGACACTCCGGAAAGCTCGCATGTCGAGCCGGCGCCGCAGCCCATCGACAAAGGCGACCATGCCTGGATGCTGGTCTCGTCGGCGCTGGTGTTGATGATGACGGGGCCGGGGCTGGCGCTGTTTTATTGCGGATTGGTGCGCAAAAAGAATGTGCTGAGCGTGATGATGCAGTGCATCTTCATGATGGGATTGATGACCGTCATTTGGGCGCTGTGGGGTTATTCGTTGAGCTTTGGCGGCACGCCGGGCGAGGCCTCTTACAGCCCCTGGATCGGCAATACGGATTTCCTGTTCATGCGCAACGTACAACCGTTCGAAAAAGATGGGGCCATTGTCTATCCCATCGAGGGGACCATTCCGCGACTGACGCACATGCTGTTCCAAGGCATGTTCTTCATCATCACTCCGGCGCTGATTTGCGGCGCGTTTGCCGAGCGCATGAAATTCAGCACGATGGTTGTGTTCATGGTCTTGTGGGGCACGTTGGTCTACTGCCCACTCTGTCATTGGGTGTGGGACGGCGGGCTATTGGCCTGGGATATTCCGGGTGGCCACAAAGCCGATGGAGCCTGGTTCGGGGCGCTCGATTTTGCCGGCGGCACGGTAGTGCATATCAGTTCGGGAATCTCGGCGCTCGTGTGCGCGCTGGTCATGGGACGACGGCTGGGATTCGGCACCGAACCGATGCCTCCCCACAATTTGACGTACACGACCACCGGCGCCGCACTGTTGTGGGTCGGCTGGTTTGGGTTCAATGCCGGCAGTGCCCTAGCGGCCACCGAGCAAGCGGCCAGCGCGTTTGTCGCCACCCACTTTGCGGCAGCCGCCGGGGGATTGGCGTGGGCCGGCATGGAATGGATCACGCGCGGCAAGCCAAGCGTGTTGGGAATGTGCTCGGGGCTCGTGGCCGGCCTGGTTTGCATCACGCCGGCGTCCGGCTTCGTCTTGCCGATGCCCGCCTTGGCCATGGGCGCGGCCGCCGGAGTGGTCTGCTTTCTGGCCTGCACCACCCTCAAGACCCGACTGGGTTACGATGATTCGCTCGACGCTTTCGGCGTACATGGCGTGGGAGGAACGCTGGGGGCGCTTTTGACGGGAATCTTTGCGACCCGGATCGTGGGTGGGGGCAACGTCTCGCTGGGGCTGCTCGAAGAGATGCAGAAGGGAGAGCAGGCCTGGTCGCTCGACATCGCCGGTATCGGGGCCCAGGCGGCCGCCGTGGGCGTGACCTGGGTCGTCGCCGCCGTCGCAACGTTTGTCATCCTAAAGGTGCTCGACGTGGTGATGGGATTGCGGGTTTCGCAACGGGAGGAGATCCAGGGATTGGACCTCAGCCAGCACGGCGAGGAAGGCTACATATTCATTTGATTTTGTCACGGACGATTCAATACTTTCTTTAGCGGACGTCGCGCGCGGCGGAATTCTTGTTCCGCCGCGCCGGCTGCCGATATCAGGAGTTGACCGATGAAGAAGATCGAGGCCATCGTTCGGCATTTCAAGCTCGAGGACGTGAAGAACGCCCTCAGCGCCGAAGGGATTCAGGGCATGACCATTTCCGAGGTCCGGGGCTTTGGGCGCCAGAAGGGGCACACGGAAATGTATCGCGGGCAGGAGTACACCGTCGATTTCGTGCCCAAGGTGAAAATCGAAATCGTTGTCCCCAGCGAAGGAGTGCGTCGCGCCATCGACACGATCATGCGCGCGGCACAGACGGGCCAGATCGGCGACGGCAAGATTTTTGTCGTGAGTCTCGACGAGACCATTCGCATTCGCACCGGCGAAACCGGCGAAGAAGCAGTTTGACCGCGTCCGCAATCGACCGCGACGTTCCCACGATTGGTAGAGAAACACACCTACGATGACGAGTGCTCCGCAATTGCGTTCCAACATACTCGTAGCCAAGCAGCACTTGAGCGAGGGGCGAGAAAAGCTTCGGCAACGGCACGCGCGCGGCGCCTTGGGCGCGCAGATCAGCGCCGCGATGGCCGATCTATTCGACACGATCGTTCTCGAACTCTACGAAGCGGCGCTCGCGGACCTGGGGGAGACCGGGCCAAACGGCCTGGCCACGGAAGTTGCCTTGGTTCCCCACGGCGGCTACGGGCGCCGGGACGTCGCGCCATTCTCGGACGTCGACCTGATGATCTTGCACACGCGGGCTGCCACGCAGCGCGTGACCGGCCTCGCCGAGCGGCTGGTGCGCGACGTGTTCGACGTGGGCTTGCACCTCGGCCAGAGCGTCCGCACGGCACGCGATGCGTGCAGCCTGGCCACGCAGGACGCCACGATTTGCACTTCACTCGTCGAGTCGCGTTACCTGGCGGGCAGCGTCGGGTTGTTTACGCAGTTCGCGCATCGCTTCGAGCGGCAAACGCGCCGCCGCGCGCGACGTTTGATCGGCGAGATCGACCAAGCACGCCGCGAAGAGCGAGCACAGTATGGCGAAACGGTCTACCTGCTCGAGCCGAACATCAAACGCTCGCAGGGGGGGCTGCGCGAGATCCAATTGCTGCGCTGGGTAGGCTTCGCACGCTACGGCGTGGCCGATCCCGACGGTCTCAGGCTGGCGGGTGCTCTGGCGCGGCCCGATTACGACCTCATCCGGCGCGCCAGCGAGTACTTGCTGCGGTTGCGCAACGAGATGCACTTTCACGCGGGCAAGTCCAGCGACGTGCTGGACCGGGCCGAACAGATGCGGCTGGCGCAAGTCTACGGATTCGAGGGCAAGGCTGGTCTGCTGCCCGTCGAGCAGTTCATGAAGGAGTACTTCCTCATGACCAAGGGAGCCAGCCACATTGTGTCGCGATTTGTCACCACCGCGCGCTCGGCGCCGGCCTGGCTGGAAGTATTTAGTCCCCTGTACAGCCATCGTTTCGAGCGCGACTTCCGCGTGAGCCGCAACTATGTGGCGGTGAATCCGCGCAGCATGGAAACGGTGCGAGGCGACCTGGCGCAGATATTGCGATTGGCCGACGTGGCAAATCGCTATGACAAACGGATAGCGCATGCCACGAGCGAAGCGATTCGGGCTACGATCCCCCAGGTGCCCAGCGACGTGACACCCGTCGTGGCGCGGCATTTTCTCTCGCTGATGGATCATCCTGCGCGCTTGGGCGAGCTGCTGCGAAATCTGCACGAGATGGGGGCGCTTGAGAAAATCATTCCGGCGTTCGAGCACGCCCGCTCGCTGCTGCAATTCAACGAATACCACAAGTACACCGTCGACGAGCATTGCCTGCGGGCCGTGGAAGCCGCCACGAACTTGTTGACGGATAATGGACCGTTGGGGCGCGTGTATCGCCGGATCAAGCGAAAATGGTTGTTGCACCTGGCTCTGCTGCTGCACGACCTGGGCAAGGGGTTCCCCGAGGACCACAGCGACATCGGCCGCGACATCGCCGAGCAGACCGGCCATCGATTGGGCCTGTCCGACGCCGATACAGAGACGCTGAAGTTCCTAGTGCACAAGCATCTGCAGATGGCCCACCTGGCCTTCCGCCGCGACACGAGTGATCCGCAGTTGATCGTCAAATTCGCCGTCGAGGTGGGCTCGCCCGAGGTGTTGCAGATGTTGTTCGTGTTGACGGCATCGGACTTTGTGGCCGTGGGGCCGGGAGTGCTCAACGGCTGGAAAGTGCAAGTGCTGACGGGCTTGTACCGAGCGACTATGAGCCATCTGGCCGAAGATGCGCCGGCTTTACGTAATGAAGATCTCTTGCGGCAGCGTCGCGAAGAAATGCTCACCCGCCTTCCTGCCAGCGAAGACCGTACCTGGTGGCAACAACAGTTAACAGCGCTACCGGCGCCGTATTTAGACAAGACCGGTATCGACCAGATCATCGAGGACCTGACGCATTTGCATCGCTTGTCGCGCGGCGATGTCGCGGTGCAAACCCGCTATTTGCCCGAAGCCAACACGATCGAATATCGAGTTGGAACTTACGACGAAATCACACCCGGCGTGTTTCACAAGTTGTGCGGAGCGCTGGCGAGCCAGGGCTTGCAAATTCTGTCGGCCGAAATCAACACGCTGGCCCATGGTCTGGTGTTCGATCGCTTCTGGGTTCATGACCCCGATTTTGCAGGTGAACCGCCTCCTTCGCGCGTCAGTCAGGTGGAGCGTGCCATCGAAGAGTCATTGAAGGCCGGTCAGGACAAACGCCCAGCCTTCCGACGCGTGTGGCGCTCGGGCCGCGACCGCAGTCCGGCCAGTTTGAATCCGCTGCCGACGCAGGTCCGCATCGACAATAGCACGTCAGATCGATTTACCGTTGTCGAATTCTTCGCCGCCGATCGCATGGGCTTGCTTTATACAATCACGCAGACCCTGTTCGAGCTCGGGCTGTCCATCTCAGTGGCCAAAATCGGCACGTACCTTGATCAGGTCGTCGACGTTTTTTACGTGACCGATTGCAATGGCAACAAGGTCGACAACGATGGCCGCATCGAGGAGGTCCGCGGACGACTTCTGGCGGCCGTCGAGGAGCTTGAAAAGCAGGAAGCGGGCCACGCCCGCGCGCTGTGACGTTCCTCTCGCCATTGACTCGCCCGGTCGGCGCGTCGATGCCTGTCAGCGGCGAGCGCGACGCACAGACGCCGATGCGGGTTGCTTCGGCTGGCAGCTGGGGCAAAAGAATGTCGATCGTTGGGCCTGTACCACCCGCACGATCGTTTGGCCACAGCCCGTGCAAGGCTTGCCATCGCGATCGTACACGCGGTGATGGTTTTGAAACCCTCCTTCCTTATTGAGCGCGTTGCGATAGGTACCGTCGGACAAAGTCGATCCCTCGTGGCGAATCGCGGCGTCCAGCACAGCCAGCATGCAATCGTGAATCTGTTGCCATTCGTCACGCCGCAATCGATCGCACCGTCGCGCGGGGTGAATCGAGGCCCGATGCAGGATTTCCGACGCGTATAGGTTGCCGATTCCGGCCACGGCGCGCTGATCCAGGAGGGCCACCTTGATCGGGCGCCGGCTATGGAACAATTGCTCGCGCAGCGCGTCGCAAGTGATGCTGAGCGCGTCGACCCCCAACCGCTCGGGGCCGTACAACGCGTCGAGCTCGGCCGGATTTACCACGCGTACCAGGCCCAGCCCGCGACGATCCCAGTACATCAGCTCTTGCCGCTGGCTGTTCTTGCGGCCTTCGAGATGTATGCGCAAACGCAGATGTTCGCGCGAGGGCGGGTCCGCCAGCAGCACCAGGCCGGTCATGCGCGGCTCGAAGACCAGCGAGCAGCCGTCGTCCAGCCGCACGACCACACGCTTTCCGAGCCGGTCGACAGCCGTGACCGTGCGGCCGACTAAGCGGCGGCGAAACGACGCACCCGCCGGCGTCATCTGAATGGGCCGCGCCCGCAGCCGGCAACGCTCGACCTCGATGATGCGGCTACCGATCGTGGCCACGATGCCGCGACGCATGGTTTCGACTTCGGGTAGCTCGGGCATGAATGCTCCTGCGGCGTTTGCCCATCGTGCGGTGCAGCGGCGTGTTGGGCTGGAAAGTAGGGGAATTGTAGCGCATGGCTTTGCAGCGGGACAGGCGGCTACCTGTCAGCGAGAGGCGGGCAGCCTATAATCAATCATTCGTTCGGCAAAAATGGCGCGTCAAAGTGCGCCGGCATAGCAGCGACCAGGTTGCGACACTTCATCAGGAGCTTGCTTTGAGACGAAACTTGGCAATCAGCATTCATACCGTGGTCGTGACCACATCGGCGATTCTGTTGACCTGTCTGGTCGGCTTGCGATCTGTCGCGGCCGAGGAATCGATCGAAGAAAAGTATCTCAGTCACGTACGACAGGTGACCGATGGCTTCGTAAAGGCGGGGGAAGGATACTTTTCGCCGGATGGCCGCGAGATCGTCTATCAGGCGGTGCCGAAGGACTATCCCTTCTACCAGATCTATACACAGCCGCTGGGCGGGGGATTTTCGCGCCGCGTGAGCACGGGCCGTGGCCGCACGACCTGCGCCAACTTCTCACCAGATGGCAAGAAGCTGATCTTCGCTTCCAGCCATCTCGATCCGCAGCTTGATGCGACCGAGGAAGCCGAACGCGATCAGCAGGCGGACGATGCCAAGACGGGCCGCCGCCGCCGTTACGAATGGAACTTCGATCCGCACATGGATATTTTCGAGTCGGATCTGGATGGCAGCAACCTTCGCCGCCTTACCGATACGCCGGGCTATGACGCTGAGGGGGCGTTTTCGCCCGACGGCCGGCAAATCGCCTTTTGCAGTACGCGCGACGGCGACCCCGACATTTACGTGATGAATGCCGACGGGTCCAACGTTCGCCAACTTACCAACTCGCCTGGCTATGATGGCGGGCCATTTATTTCGCCCGACGGCAAGTGGGTTGTATTCCGCAGTGACCGAGACAAGGAAGGGTTCTTGCAGATCTATGTCATTGGCATTGACGGGACGCACGAGACGCCGCTGACGACAAATCCCAATTCCGTGAATTGGGCGCCGTACTGGCACCCCAGCGAGCCGTACATCATTTGGACAGGCGCAGACCACAGCGATCCGCAGGCGCGACCCAACTACGATTTATGGCTGATGCGTTTCGAACGCAAGGACGGGTTGATCCTGCCCGGGCCGATCACGCGCGTGACCGATAATCCTACGGCCGATGTGTTACCGGTGTTTTCGCCAGATGGCAAGCGGTTGATGTGGACTTCGAACCGCACGGCGGATCATGCCAGCCAGCTATACATCGGCGATTTCCAACTGCCGAAGTAGCAGCGAGCCGGCCGTATTTTTCGCGTGCCGCGCGTCGGCGTGTTACCTATCGACGCGTGTTACCTATCGACCTCGGCCGGCAGGCGCCCGTCGCTGACGGCCTTGGTAAAGGTGCGGAAATCTTCGTCGTTTTGGTCGGCGTAACTTTCGGCGAAGTCCGCGACCGCCTCGTCGAAGCGATCGCCGGTACCCAGATAGGCGCTGATGGCGCGGGGCTCGCCCGAGCGCGCGTGGGCGCGGGCCAGCACCCAACCGCAAGAGGAAGCGAAACCGGCCATCATGGCCGGATTGTAGACTTCGACGACCGGCTTGACGTGAATGTCGCGCAATTGGCGAACGTAGAAATCGCGCCCGGTTTCGGCTCGCGTCCAACCCAGGAATAGATCGCTGGCCGCCTGCATCAGGCGTTGGCCGATGACAACGCGTTGACCGTTGTTGCCGTAGAGGCATTTATCGACGATCGGCTCCAAGACCGAGGGACGCGCCTCTTTGACTTGCAAAAACAAGATATCGCGCGGCTCGGCCATGAGCAGTAGCACGCCGCAACGCGTCCCCACACTGCCGACACCGACCACTTTTACGGCATGATCGATCAGCTTATAGCGGTCCAACAGCACGCGGCGTTCGTCGGACAATGATTGCCGATAAGCGTGAAAAGATTGGCGGACATGGCTGATAAACTCCACTGCCTCGGCATGCTGGGGATGGTAAATGAGTGGCGGATCGTCATGAATGCGCGGCTCTGCGCTGCGCGCATCCAATAGTTTGGGCGAGCCGCGATCGGTGAAACCGTGGGCCGCCTTGCGGATTTCGCGCACGTCGCGCTTGTCGAACGCTTTGTCCGACAATCGTGCCAGCAGCTCGTCGACATCGACGCTCTCGTACCAAATGTCGAGCGGGGCCATCGTGGCATAGCGCGCCATCTGCTCGCGATAACTGCGCAAACAGGCCAGAGCCGCGGCGCGGGCCTGCGTTGGCTTGAATTCGTTGTGGCGACCCGCGATCACAAAACTGGCTGCCAGCCGCTTGACGTCCCATTCCCAGGGGGCGGGCAGCGTTTCGTCGAAGTCGTTCACGTCGAAGATCAATCTCCGCTCGGGCGTGGCAAAGATGCCAAAATTCATGGCGTGGCAATCGCCGCAGGCCTGCACCCGCAAGCCCGTATTGGGCGTCTGGGCGAGGTCGTCCGCCATGATCGCTGCGGCGCCGCGATAGAACGAGAACGGGGATTGCAGCATGCGGCCGTAACGGATCGGCAGCAAGTGCTCAACCCGGCCGACGCTCGATTCGATGAGGATAGCGACCGGGTCACGGCGATCGATCGACGGGTGCCAATCGGCATGCCCCGAACGCGGCGCTTGTTTGCGTCGTGATCGGCCGTCGTCGGCCGGCGCGTCTTCGGGAGTTGACACGTTTTTTGTCGATTCTTGCCTCGGCGACGCGACCGCCGTTGCTGTGTGCGCTGCAGGGTGAGGATGTTCGGCTACTGCGTGACTCTCGGGCGTCTGCTTGGGCTTGAGCTTTCCCATGTCGAGTCCCCCGTGCGATGTGTTCGCGCTCGGATAGACGTGCGGAATATCCTGTCCAGCCACCGGCGCGCTGCAGAAACTGCCATAACGTGACAAGAGGCCAGCGTCTCGCGGCCGCGTGGCGCCAAGCTGGTACGGTCGCCATTGGCCGGGACGCGTCTGCTGTAGTTTAGAGCGCCGGTGCCTGGCTATGCCAGTATTTTGCCTTCGGCAATTTCGCGGCGATTCGTACGGAGGAAAACACCATCCGGAGTGCCTTGCAAACGACAAGAGCCAGCGGTGCTATTTGCCGGCCACGTGCTTCAGAAAGTGCTCGGCAATCCGCGTGTACAGGCTGCGGGTCATCACCGGATCGGACACCATGTGCGTCAGCCCAGAAAGGGGCAGAAAATCGAAATCGCGCTGGGCGCGGAACAATGCGTCGGCCAGGCGGACGCTGTGCAAGAAATAGACATTATCGTCCGCCGTGCCATGTATGACCAGCAGCGGACGCGTCAGGTCCTTGGCGTAGGTTAGCACTGAGCTTGCCGCGTAGCCCGATTCGTTCTGGTCTGGCAGGCCCAGGTATCGCTCCGTGTAATGCGTGTCGTAATCGAGCCAATCTGTGACCGGCGCGCCGGCCACGCCCGCGCGAAACAGTTCGGGCGCGCGCATGACGGCCATCGCCGCCGCGTATCCGCCGAACGACCAGCCATAGATCCCGACGCGCGACAAGTCGAGCTCAGGATACTTGGCGCCGAGCGCCTTGAGCCCTGTCGTTTGGTCGGCCAGTGGTACGTCGATCAAATTGCCGCGCAGCGCCCGTTCCCACTCTCGGCCACGCCCTGGCGTGCCGCGCCCGTCGATCGAGACGACGATAAATCCCTGTTCGGCCAGCCACTGGTCCAGCAGGTAGCGGCTTCGCGCCGCGACGACCATCTGCCGATGAGGTCCCCCATACACGCTGACGATCACAGGGTATTTCCGGCCCGGCTGAAAGTCGCTGGGTCGTACGATCGAGGCGTGCAGCAGTGGCGACTGCCCCACAGTGGTCAATTCGACGCGCGGCAACAGCGGTGTCGTCTCGGCGATGCTCTTCAACGTCCCGACCTTGCTGCCGTCGCGCCGATGGATCGTGTATTGCGGGTCTGACGAGAGTGTCTCGGTCGTCAGCACGTAAATACCACTGGCCGATGCGACCACCGCGTTATGAACGCCAGGCTCGCGCGTGAGTGGTTCGGGCAGAGGGCGCCCACTGCTGCTCCCCTTGGGCTGATTTCCCCCACCGGGCCTCGTCTGGCTCAGAGGTATGCGGTAGACATGCGTTTGAGTTGGCTCGGCACCGGCCGCCACCAGGACAGCGTTGGCGCTCTCGTCTATGTCGATCACGCGGTGATAATTGAATCCCGAAGGTGTTATGGCACGGACCCGCTGGCCATCGCGTGCGCGCAGTTCGAGCTCCCATTGCCCGTTGCGCTCGCTCGACCATAAAAATTCGTCGCCCGACGGAAGCCAGCGAGGCAGAGTCGGATCGAGATTCAGCCAGGCCTTATCGGTTTCGCGCAACAGCTCCGACGTGGCGCCGCTGGCCGTGTCGACCGCAAGGAGCAACTCTAAAGTTTGCTCACGGTTTTGCACCAGGATCACCGCCGGCGCGTTATCATCCCAGGCGACCGTGGTGAGATAAGGGAATGCCGTGCCATCCCAATCGATCCAGCGGGTCTCGCCGCCGGCCGCAGGAACCAACCCCAATCGGACGCGAGCGTTATTCTTGCCCGGCCTCGGATACCGCCAACTTTGCGCCGGCCGCTCGGGATGGGCCGGGTCGGCGATGTGCAGCGTTTCGACGTCGCTCGTATCCGCCTCTTCGTAGAGGATCGTTTTACTGTCGGGCGACCACCAGTAGCCGCGCATGCGACCCATTTCTTCCTGGGCAACGAACTCGGCCAGCCCATGGGTCAGGGTTTCGGTCGCTCCATCGGTCAGGCGCAGCTCTCGCTCGGATTCGATATCTATGACATACAGATCGCCGTTGCGGACGCATGCCACCTGGCGGCCATCGGGCGAAAAGTGCGCGTCGATGGCTTGGCCGGCCGTACTGGTCAGTTCCTTGGCGGCGCCCGTGGCACGCTCGATAACAAACAGTCGGCCCGACAGCGGCACCAGAACCCGCTGGCCATCGCGGGCAAGCTCGAACGTGGCAATGCCGCGCGCCGCCAGGCGGAGTCGCTCGCGACGGGCTTTCTCTTCGTCGCTCAGTTGCTCGTCCGCGCCCCCCAGCAGCTTGGCCGCGGTGGCCAACACACGCTCGCGGCCCGTCGTCACATCGAACTCGTAAAGATCGCGCACAAAGCTGCGCGGGCCTGATCGCAGAAAAAGCACCGCATCGCCGGCACGCGTGATTTCGATACTCGCGGGCCGCCCCAGGCTGAAGCGGAACGTCTCGGCATACTGTTCCAGGAACTCGGGATGCCGAACCGTCGGCTCATCTGCCATCGAGGTCCTCGCGAAACTGGTGAAAACGAACACAAGCGCGACAACCCACGGCGGCGGGACGACGGCAGGTGACTGGCGAACGAACATGCGGCGACCTCGAACAAGCTGTCGACGAATTCCTGTAAGCAACGCCTCGCAACAATTCGCCGCGTTAGGCGAGATTTTCAGCAGAAAAATGCCCTCGTGGCGGACCTGGCGTCTCACGCTGGGCAGGCAACTCCGAACTTGGCGGCCAACTCGCGCAGGGCCTGCCAATTGCCGTCGTCCAGTGGGATGCCATCGGAGGAGCGCGCGGCCAGCGTGCGGCGTTCTGGATCGCCGGGAAGCAGAATCTCGTCGACGCCGTCGATTCGTGGGCAGCTGCGCACGAAGGCGGCCAATTGAGCGACCTCTTGCGCGAAGTGCGCTTGGCCACACATGCCCTGCGGATCCATGACCAGCATGAAGACGCAATTACCCAATTGATTGATGGGTTTCTCGCGAATCGTAACTCCGGCCGAAAGGGCACCGGCGAGGACCTCGATCATCAGCGCCAGTCCAAACCCCTTGTACGCCTGATCGCCCCCCATCGGGCGAATCGTCCCCGGCGGATCGGCGTAGAGAGAATGAGGATCATTGGTCGGTTGTCCCTGGGCATCGAGCAGCCAGCCATCGGGACACGTTTGGCCCGCGATCCGCTTGACGCGGACTTTGCCTTCGGCCGTGGCGCTCGTGCCGAAGTCTAGGACCAGCGCACCATCGGGGTGCGGCACGCCAAAGGCCAAGGGATTGGTTCCCAGGCGCGGCGCCGTGCCGCCGACCGGCGCCACACGTCGGGCGGCGCCATGCGTGTTCGCCATCAATAGCGAAACCATACCGGCGTCGGCAGCGTGCTCGCAGTATTCGCCCAAGCGGCCGATGTGGCCCGTGTGAATGAGCGTGCCGACACAGACGCCACCGTGACGGGCCTTGGCGATGAGCCGCGCGGTCAGATCGCGCGCCAGCGTCTGGCCGAAGCCCCACTGGCCGTCGGCCAAGAGCAGAGCATGCTCTTCCTTGATAACCTTGAGCTTGGCCCCGGCTTTGAGTTCTCCCTTGGCGAGTTGATCCAGATAGTAGGGAACTCGCATCACGCCGTGCGAATCGTGACCGCGCAGATTGGCCGCTACCAGGCTGCGGGCCACAACCTGGGCCTCTTCCACGGCAAGCCCTCCCGACAATAGTAAGTTCGTGGCGAATTGGGTCAGCTGATCGGCGGCGATGGTCGGCATGGGCAGGTAGGCGTGGGAAAAAGGGAAGGCAATAGCGTAGTGCGCCGCGGCAGACCAGTTTAGCGCCTAGCGCGCCCTGCTAGCAAGCTATGCGGAGCCGTGCTGCTGCACTTCCGAAATGACGGTCATGGTGATGCCGAAGACGCCTAGGGCTCGCCGATGATTACCGCACGGCCGCGACCGATGGGGCCTTCGACCAGCGGGCGCACACCGTCGAGCGCGCGGGGGTCGCCGTTCTGAATGCGCGCCAAGACGTTCATGACGAGCGGCTTTACCACCGGGTAAAGCTCGACCCAGCGGGTCAGCGCACCGGCGGCTTGCACCGTGATCTCGTTGTCCGTCATGCGAAAGTCCATGGCACGCATCTCGGCGCCGGCAAACAGTTCTGATCCCAGCATCTCGAGCGTGATGGTGCGCACGGCCCCGCTGGCGTCGCGGGCGAAATGCGGTCGCACGTCGAACAACTTGTCACGATCGGCCCTAACCTGCGCGAGCTGCGCTTCGAGATCCTGCCGCGTTTGCTCATCCGGGGCGGAGCGCGCGTCGGCACGCAATTGCTCGATTGTCTGACTGGCCGCCGTCAGGCGTAGGCCCGAGATCGCCGTCAGTAGATCCGCGACATCGTCCAGTGATTCCAGACGGTCGACGCGGGCCAAACGCTCGTCGAGCATCTGTGCAAACAATTCGTCATAACTAGCGGGGGCCGGTGCACCGTCCGAGCGATTTTCCTTCCGCCGCTCTTTGAATTGGGCTACCGCGTAGTTTGCCAATGCGACCGTAGGGGTTTGCAGCCGCAGATTGCCATCGAGCAACGCGACCAGTCCGCCGGTTTCAGCCCGCGATACTTGCACGTTTAGCATGGCCGTGACGCGCGTGGGGGCATTGCTCCACGAGGTGCGTCGCAGCGCGGCATCGACCCGCAGCCGCGCGCGATCTTCGGCAAAGTTTGTCCCCTCGGGATCGAAGCCGATACGCAGCGATTCGATACTGTCTCCCCCTCCCAGCAATCCTTTAATGAGCGGGCTGAGCGCGGAGTTGAGTTTGGTCATGTCGAGCGGCACGGGCGTACCGTCGGGACCCGTCGGGGGTGCCAGGGCGCCCAGCACTTGACCACCCAGGTTGCGCAGGCGGTCGCGCCGGTCGGCCCGTTGCTGGTCTGTCAGTTGCCCGCGCGGTATCAGAAGGGGGCGCCGTGCGGGGGCTGCGGGTGCCGGCGCCGGTGCCGGAGTGGGCAACTCTTCTTGGGCGCCAACTAACGGCGCCGACAGCGCCAGGGCCATGCTGGCCAGTGCGATACGGTGAAAAAATAGTCGCATGATGTATAGCTCTCGGCTTTCGGTTGTGGTGGTACTCGCCTCTGCCGGCCCGGGGATGGCCCCCGCGCGTGGAATTAAATCAATGCGGCTGAACACATGCAGAAATTGTACCGCAATCATACTCTTCGGGCGCGCTGGGCCACGCCGCCGCGCAGTCCAGAACCGTGGCTTTCATTGCCGACGGAGACTACCTACTGTTCGCCGTCTACTGGGTTTACGCTATTTCCCAGCGCGCCACCTGACCGCTGCGTAGCGCCTTGTTGCCCAGGTGGGCACCCTTGACGGCGGTGACACCCGCCTCGGCCGGGGCATTAGGCTTCTTACGGCTCCGAATGCACTCGATCCAATTGGTCAGATGCAGCAATTCTCCATCCGGAGTCGCGAAGAAATCCGCTCCGCGGGGGCCTTGGCCCAGAATAAGTTCGCTCGCAGCAAGTTTCTTGTTCCGTTCGGGGATCACTTCGTAACGGCCACGATCGAGGTACAGCGTCCCTTCGGTCCCCATGAATTCCAGCATGGCCGCATTGCGGGCGTTGACAAAAGTTCCTTCGAAGTAGACCTGCGTGCCTTGCTCGGGATAGTGCAAAAGCGTTTGCACCGTGTCGGGCGTTTGCCACAGCCCGCCGGCCTGAAAGTGATCGCCGATCGTGGCGGCTGTCGCCGGATGATCGAGATCGAGATACCAGTTCGCGACATCGAGAAAGTGAACCATCAGGTCGGTCAGGATGCCGCCGCCGAAATCCCAAAACCACCGCCAATTGCGAAAGCGGTATTCATCAAAGGGTTGCTCGGGTGCATTGCCCAAGAACCGCTTCCAGTCGACAGAGGCCACGTCAATGTTCTCAGGCTTGGGATTGTGCCGCGGCTGATTGCGATTCCAGGTCAAATGAACCTTGTGAATCTTGCCGAGTTGGCCGCTGCGGATGATCTCGTGGCCCTTTTGAAATTGCGGCATGCTCCGCTGCTGCATGCCCACTTGCACGATGCGCCCATGTTTGTTCTGGGCGTCGACGACGGCTTGCCCCTCGGCGAGGTTATGCGTCAACGGCTTTTCGACGTACACATCCTTGCCGGCCGCGCAGGCGTCGATCGTAATCGGCACATGCCAATGGTCGGGCGTGGCGATCAGGACCGCGTCGACGTCCTTGCGGTCCAACAGCGCGCGATGATCCTTGGTGGTGAATGGATCTCGGCCGACGGCCTCGCATCCGGCAGCCACGTTCTTGTCCCACACGTCGCACACGGCAACAACTTGCACGCCGGGAACCTTCTGCAGCGCCCCCAATAGGTGCCGGCAGCGTCCGCCGACGCCGATCAGGCCCACGCGGATTGTCTCGTTGGCGGTCACGGCGCGGACCGTGCCAGGAGCGTTTGCGGTCAAGGCCGCTGCGGCCCCCATCCCGGCGATTTGCAAGAATGCGCGACGATCCTGCGACGATGCGTGACGAGTGTCCATGGAAGGCTGCTCCGCCTGAGAGTATTCGAGAATGCTGCACCGCACGAGGGACGTGCCCGTGGCGCGCTCATAATAACCGGCACTCTCGGGCGAAGCCATTGCGGGCTGACGGCTGGGTAACGCAATTTGACGGCCCGAATTCTTCTGATTCGGCGCGAACCTGTCCTGTGCTTGCCGGTCGATTGAGCCGCGCATAGCATTCTTCACCGTTGCCTGTGCGACGGAATGTGTGTTGCGCGGTTTGCGAAAGGAAGGTATCGTGATGCCCGGCTTTTTGGAGCTTGCTGCCAGCGAAGATGCCGTGCGGTTTCCTGCGTCGTCGTCTGTCCGTCGGCCTGCGGACGATGCTGGCCTACTCGACGCTTACTCTCAGGCGGTTACCCATGCCGCCGAGCTTGTCAGCCCCTCGGTGGTGAAGATCGAAGTGCGCCAGGCTGCGCAACGCAATGCGCACGGCCAGGACGTGCCCGGGGGTGGCGGCACTGGCTCGGGGTTTGTCATTACGCCCGACGGCTTCGTGCTCACCAACAGTCACGTGGTCCATGGCGCCGAAAAAGTTCAGGTGATGTTTTCCGACGGGCAGAAGGTGTCGGCCGACGTCGTGGGAGACGATCCGGACAGCGACCTGGCCGTGATCCGGGCCCATGCTTCGGAATTGCCGCCGGTTGTGCTGGGGGACTCGCAATCGATCCGCGTGGGACAATTGGCGATTGCGATTGGCAACCCGCTGGGGTTTAGCTGCTCGGTCACTGCCGGCGTGGTCAGCGCGCTGGGACGTTCCTTGCGGGCGGGAAGCGGCCGATTGATGGACGACATCATTCAAACCGACGCGGCGCTCAATCCGGGCAATTCGGGCGGGCCGCTGGTGAACTCGCGCGGCGAAGTGATCGGCGTCAACACGGCCATGATCTTGCCGGCGCAAGGAATCTGTTTTGCCATCGCCGTGAACACGGCGCGGCTGGTGACCACGCAATTGATCGCCTACGGCCGCGTGCGGCGCAGCGTGATTGGCGTGGCGGGCCAGAATGTCGCACTGCCACGAGCATTGGCGCGGCAGCATGACATACTGTCCGATACGGCTGTGCTGGTGATGGGAGTCGAGCCACGTGGTCCTGCCGCGGCGGCCGGACTGCACGAAGGAGACTTGATTGTCGAGTTCGAGGGGCGTTCGATTGCCAGCATCGACGACCTGCACTCGGTGCTCACGCATGGCCGTATCGGCACGACATGCCGCATTCTGGTGCTACGCGACGGCGATCGAGTCGAACTGCAAATCGCGCCGGCCGAAAAGGCCTGAGCAGCTCTCGCCGATCAGAGTTGAGGAGACGCATCGGTTTGGCGCATAAAAAATGCGTGCCGCGCACGAGGCGCGGCACGCATGCTTGTCAAATATCTCGTTAGCGGGCAGACAAACTTAAGTTCACGGGCTCGCCCCCTGCGATCGTGAACATGGCCTTCAGTAATGCCGGGTCTAGATCATTCGGAAGCAGTCGGACCGATCCGTCGTCAACGGCCACCATGATGCCGCCGAATTCCTTTGCCAGGCCGGCCTTGGGGTGGTCGGCGTCGAACTGCCAATCGTCAGGCTTGGTCCAGGGAATAGCGTGATCTTCGTCCACTTCCACAACCGCGATCGTGTTTGAAAGTCCGTCGGTAATCTGCATCAATTTGACGCCGGTCTCGCCGGGGAACGTGGTCACGGCACCGCGCGGTGTCAGATACACGGTCCGGCCGTCGGTCAGTTTCGAATGGGGCGACTTGTACGTCGCAGGCATCTTGGCGATCAGCGCCTTGTTGTGGTCGCTATCCCACGGCTCATCGAGATGGAATTCCTTGTAGAGATTTTTTTGATCGAGGTACGGCAACACGGCGACGCGCCAACTCAGCAGCGGTTTACCATTCTTGGCAATGTAGGCGGGAGGGAAGGCTTTCGACTCGTCCGTGGCGGCAAAGTTATGATTTGCCAGCATGATCTGCTTGAGATTGTTCATATCGAGTCGTCGATCGCCCGCTTGGTTTTCGGCAGATTTCTTTTCAGGCTCGGTTGCGGCGGGCTGCTTGGCCTCTTGTGCCACGAGTTTCCAAGGAACCACGCTCACGAAGGCTGCGACGACGAGCGCGCTCGCAGCGACAATCAGATAATTGCGAGTAATCGGTTTGACGCGTGTCATGGATAGAATTCTCCTTTCCAGGTTTCCAGAAGAACCAAAAACGCCTGCAGTGGCGAATGACGGACGCAGGCACGCCTCGGGGCGAGTGGCAAGCGACAGCAACAGACGGCCATATTCGACCGGCCGCGCGATACCGCGATCGAGCACCAATTCGTCGCAGGCCGCTTCCTGGGTCTCGGACCAGCCGCGTGCCATGAGCCACACCAGTGGATGAAAGAAAAACAGGGAACGGACCGCCAGCGGCAGCCAATTCCAGGCCAGGTCGCGTCGCTGCAGGTGTGCCAGCTCGTGCCCGGCCATGACGCCGATTTCGGCATTGTCAAATGTCGCCAAAACATCATGCGGAAAAATGATTGTCGGCCGCACGATGCCGACGATGGCCGCGCAGGCCGCCGTACGCGACACGCGCAGCTCGGGCAAATGCCTCAGACCAAGACGCCTCGCTTGCTGCCGGCAAAGCGAGCGGAGCGATCGAGCGCGGACAGCCACGCTGAGACGAACCAGCCGGCGGGCAGCGCTCCACTGCCGCACGGCAATCACGATCGAAAACAGCACACCGATCAGCCAACAAAAGCATGCGACGATCTTTGCGACGCGCGCAACGGCGGGAGCAACGGCACCATGGGTCTTCGAGGCGGCCTTGGTCTGGCCGTACTGTTCAACTTTACCAAGCTGTGTCAGTTGGGACGCGTTCGTGGCCATAGCCTGGGCTGGCGCCAACGACGCCGTGTTAGGCGGCAGCACCGGTACGTCTACCGGCATGGCCCAGACTATGGCCACGAGCAATTTCACGCACGCCAATCGCCACATCCAGCACACGACGCGCGGCGACAGAAACGTACACCTACACGACAAGAGCCAGACGATGGCCAGCACAATGCCCCCTTGCCAGGTGGCGCGCCACATAGCGTCGAACCACGACTCGGTCCACGGCCCGATGTATTGCAGAAGAGTATTCATCATTTGCTCTCCTTATCGCGGGCTTCGAGTTCTCGCAGCAATTGTTCGACGCGGCGCGCTTCGGCCTCGGTCAGGTTGGGAGCCTTGGCGAGATAAGCGATGAAAGGGGACATCGAGCCGCCCAGCACATCCTCGACAAAGTTGCCCACCAGGCCGTGCAACAGGTCGGCCTTGGTGATCTTGGGCCGGTACTGATGCACGCCGTCGACCTTGCGGCGGCCGAGATAGCCTTTGCTGCGCAGCCGCTCCATGATCGTGAGCAGCGTCGTGCGGGCCTGGCCCGAAGTTTCGGCAAAATACCGGGCGACTTCGCGCACCGTGATGGGATGGTGGTCGGCGACGTATTGCAGCACGTCGAGTTCCAGCGGACCGAGCGATTCACGCGGGGGCGACATAGTGGGTCTCCTTTGCCTATGCGTGTAGTCAGTGTATCGAAGACTATGCGCGTAGTCAACAGCGCGCGGAAAATAATTGAGGATCGAAGCGCACCGCAAGCCGTGGCGAGCAATGCGCGAACAGAGACGCATCGCGCCAGGGTGAATTCAGCCACGAACCCGTCACCGCCTAATCCGGCAGCCGGACGGGCTCGCCCCCGTTGCGGGTGAAGAGGGCCGTTAAGGTTGGCTCGGCAATCGTATCGGCGATGAAGTGGACCGAGCCATCGCACAGCGCGGCGTGGAAACCGCCCAGGTAGTGCCCGCCGAGTTCGGCCTTGGGGTCCTGCGGTTCAAACTTCCAATCGTCGGGCTTGGTCCAGGGAACCGCGGCTGCGTCGTCGACTTCGACCACGGCGATCGTGTTTGAGGTGCCGTCGGTGATATGCGCGAGGCCGATATTCTTGCCTCCGGGAAATGACGTGTTGTCGCCGCGCGGTGTGACGTACACCGTGCGACCGTCTTTAAGTACCGATGTCGGGGCCCGATAAACGTCGGGCATCTTTGCGACGAGCGCCTTGTTGTATTCGCTATCCCATGGCTCGTCGCGATGAAAATCGTTGTAGAGGGCCTGCTGTTCCAGGTAAGGGAGCAATGCGACCCTCCAGCTCAAAAGGGGTTTCTCCGCTGTGCCTGAGTACGCCGCAGGAAGCTTATTGAAGGTGTCGTGATAGTTGAGCATCGCGAGCATGATGCGTTTCATGTTGTTTGTCGTTTTTTGCTTATTCCTGGCCTCGGCCGCTGCCGCTTTGGCGCCCTCCTTGTCATCATCCGCGAGCGCGACGGCAAACACGGTTGTGGGCCGCTTCGTAGCGGCGTCTTCGGCCGCGAGCCGTGCGACGAACAGGCCCCCTACAAAGAAAAGTAGGAAGAATGCTGTTGAGAAATGATGCCGACAAGCAAGTCGATAGACGCGAACCGCCATGAGAAGCCTCCCCCCTCTTTTTTTAGACCGATCCGAAGGCCATATGACCCCGCGCCGGAAAGTTTCTCGCAAGCGACCGCACGAGGCGTGTTATTTATTGAGCCTGGCGGTGATCCACTCGCGCAACTCTAGGAGCACGGCCGGTGAGATCTCTCCGGCAAAGCCTGGTTCGGTGTTGTCCTTGACTGGTTTCAGATTGTGGCTCGCCCCGGCGACGACAAGAAGTTTATGGTCGTCTGCGGCGCGCGAGGCCAGGCCCACATCAACGGGCTTGGCGTCGCGCTCGGGCGAAACCTGTACATCCTGCTCGCCAGCGATGACCAGCACCGGGCCCTTGATCCGGGCGGCCAGTTTGCTGGGATCGGTCGCGAAATTGCTTTGCAGAAATTTGCCGATGTAGGCCGGATAAAGCGCCTGCAGCCCCGCGGGCACATCGCTTGGTACTTTTCCGGTGTCCTTGATCGCTTGGACCACACGGGCATTCTCGTCAAGAAAATACTTTGTCTGCTCGGGCGTGGCCTTTTGTTTAACCAGCAACCGTACGAGCTGATCGTGAATCACCGCGTCGAGCGATCGGCCCGGTGTACTCAACAGAACGAGTACGGCAGGCCTTGCAGGAGTGGCGGCCAGCTTTTCGCCCACGGCTAGCGCCAGCACGCCCCCCTCGCTATGGCCGAGGATGCCGACACGATCGGCAGCGATTTCCGGCTGCCGCCGGACGAACTCGTAGGCCGCGGCGACATCGTCGACAAAGTTTTCCCACGAGAAGAACTCTCCATACTGCGCGCGGTCTTTGGGCAACTCGCCGACGTTTGCGTGCATGCCTCGCTTGTCGTACCGCAAGGATGCGATACCGTGTTTTGCCAGATCCACGGCAATATCTTTCAGCAGATCGGTGACCAACGTCGGTGCTTGATTGCCGTCGCGGTCTGTCGGGCCGCTGCCGGGGACTAGTACCACGGCCGGGAACTTTGTACCCGGTTTACCTTCCGGTAACAGAAGTGTGCCAGCCAAGCTCGTCCCGCCGGCGCCAGGAAAGGTGACGGTCCGATCGACGGGCTGCGCCGGCACAGTAGTGGCACAGGTTAAAAATGTGCCAATCAGAATCGCGACAGTTTTTACCAGGCTCGACATCTGTTCCCGCCCTCGGTGTCGAAATCGCCCTGACAGTCTAACCGTGCGAACCGTGCATGGACAACGGCCGGTCGTCCTAGCGCGACGTGGCGCTCGGATTGCTTGTCGGGAGCGACGGCGTGGAGAGCCTTCGTCCAGAGGCCAGGCTGTTTGTCCGGACGGTTTCTGTCGCTTCGCCGGCGGCGTTCAGGAATGCGTCGACTTGCTGGCCCACGTACATGTTGTCGGCCCCGGGCGCCAGGGCGTAGATTACTTGCAATACGCGCGTGTCGACACGCTCGACGCTGTTCCCGATGAGCGAAACCTTAGGCTGAACATAGGGCTCGACGCGCACGAACGACAAGGCGATCTTCTGGCTGGCATTGCCGCGGACGCATGCTTCGCCGGGAATGCCAGGGCGAAAGCGGGCGATATCTTGCTCGTCGATATCGATCCGTACGTGCATTTGCGATAGATCGCCCAGCACCACCAGCGGCTGCCCTGGCGGCGTGCCTACGTACTCGCCTGGGCGCACGTCGACTTTCAGCACGTGACCGTCGACCGGCGCCCGGATGTGCAGCCTGTCGAGCTCGGTGCGATATTGCTCGACCAGCGTGCGCTGTCGCGCGACGTCGACGCGGGCCAATGCCTTATCGTGTGTCCAGCTACCGGCCTTGAGCAGCTGATCTTCGGCCTTGGCCTGCAGCATCGCTTCGATCGAGCTGGTCAGCGACTGGCGCCGCTGAATGACTTCTTCCTCGGGCACCGCGCGGTGGGCCAGCAATTTCTCGCGACGTTCGAGCAAGTCGCGCTGGGCCACGACGTCGGCCTCGGCCCGCCGCACTTTTGCCTCACTGGGCGGAATCTCTTCCGGTCGCGGCATTTCTTCCAGGCGATCGAGCGTTGCCTGCGCGGCGGCCAGCTGCGCCTCGCGCACGTGCAATTCTGCAAGGATCTGTCGATCGTCGAGGCGGAACAGCGCGTCGCCCGCCTTGACCTGATCCCCCACGTCGACCAGCACTTCGACGACGACACCCGGTTCGGGCGAGCCGACCTTGATGTTCTCGGTCCGCGCTTCGACAAGGCCAGCAGCTGCGATCACATCTGCATACGGAGAGCGCGCCGGCTCGGCCAGGGGACCATGCTCTGGCGGCGCCTGGTGCGTGCGCACCAGGTGATAACTCATGAACGCGATGCAACCGACCGCAATGCCTGGCAAAAGCAATTTACCGAAGGACATCAGGCTTCTCCCGCCGGCGTGCCGGCAGTTTGCGTGGCGACGTGTTCGACCCGCCCGTCGGCCATGGAAATGATCCGGTCACCGTAAGAGAAAATGCGGCTGTCGTGCGTCACGACGATCACCGCGCGATCCTTTTGAACCACCACGCGGCGGACGAGTTCGAGCACCGTCTGGCCCGACTTGGCGTCGAGCGCCGCGGTGGGTTCGTCGCACACGAGCAGACGCGGTTCGTGTACTAGCGCGCGGGCAATGGCCACGCGCTGCTGCTGGCCGCCGGAGAGCTGGCGGGGCAGGGCGTCTGCCCGAGCGCCCAGGTCTACCGCGTCGAGCAGTAGCCGAGCGCGGTGGAGGGCATTGCGCCGGGGTACACGGCCGATCAACAGGGGCACTGCGACGTTCTCAACCGCCGAGAGTGCCGGGAGCAGGTTGTATTGCTGAAAGACAAATCCAATGTTCGTGGCCCGAAATTGCACCAATTGCCGCGGCGATAATCGCGATTGCACGGCGCCGAACACGTCGACCTCGCCCCCGGTGGGCCGCAGCAAACCGGCGATGATCGAGATCAGCGTCGTCTTGCCGCAACCGCTGGGGCCGACGAGCAATGTCAGCTCGCCAGCATGAACCGTGAGATCGACGTCCACGAGTGCGCGGACCCGCGTATCGCCGGTGCCAAAATCTTTTCCCAGGCTGCGGCAAGCGACAGCGATAGCGCTGTGGGCCGTGACCATTATGCGACCCTCGGATCTGTTGCCGCGGCCCTTGCGCCCGATAACTCACGATAAGGTGGTGGACCCGCGTGGGATGCCTGGGGTCGGTCGGCAAGCCGTTCCCCGCAATCAAATTGCGGGAGACCCTCCGTCCACTGCGTCCAGTGGGATGCGCGACCCCAGACATCGGCACGGGAAAGACGCGTTGATTCATTCATGTGCGGAAGACCTCGGCAGGCTCCAGCACCAGCACTTTGCGCGCACTAACGAGACTGGCTAGCACGACGATCAGGCTCACGGCGCCGGCCGATAGTGCCACGACTTGCCACGGCAGATAAAATCCTGCCAGGTGTGCGAGGTTCTTTGTTCCTTCGAAAAACAGAGCTGTGAGCCCCACGCCGATTCCAAACCCAATGCAACCCACGATAGAAGCTTGCAGCAGCACCATCAGGATCAAGCGGCCATTGGTCAGCCCCATGGCCTTTAGCGCGCCGAATTGCCGCAGGTTTTCCAAGGTGAAGAGATAAAACGTCTGGCCGGCGATGGCCGTGCCGACAATGAATCCCAACCCGATCGTGATGCCGAAATTCACCGGAATGCCGGTCGAGCGGAGATAGTAACCGACCGTGCGCCACACGAAATCCAATCGAGACAACGCCAGCAAGCCCGTCTGGGCCTGGATGCGGCGGCAGGTTTCCGGCACGCTCGTCAGCTCGTCGGGCTGCGCGAGCACGAACGACATGCGATTGCGCTCGCGGGCTACAAATTCCATAGCCTGCGTGTAACGGCAATACATGATCGGAAATGTTTGAAACGGCGGAGACGCTTTGCAGATGCCGACAATGATCGCGCGCTGGTCGTTCATCTCTAACGTATTGCCCAACGTCAAGGGCTGGCCGGGCCAGAGATACTCGAAGCCTGCCTTGTCCACGATCACTGCGTCGGGATGGCGCAACTCGCTGAGGGAACCCAAGAGCATCTCGGTGGGTGCGCCGACCAACGTGTCGTCATCCAATCCCAAAAGCGATACCTGGCGAAAACTGCCGTCGGCCACCCGCGCCCGAGCCAACCCTTTATAGAATCGCACGGCCCACGAAACGCCGGGCACACCACGCACGCGAAAGACGTCGTTCTCGCCCAGCGGCTTGATCTCGTCGGAATTCTGTACTTCGGGTCGCATGACCCAAATGGCCGCTTCGCGGATGTCGCTGATCTGGCTGGCCGTGCGGCTCATCAAGCCGACAAAGATCGCCGTCTGCTGCGAGATCAGCAGCGTGCCGAAGGCCACGCCAAAGATCGTGCCCAGGTATTTGGCACGATCTCCGGTGAGCATTCTCCAGGCGACCCAGTTCATCGGTTACCCTTTGCTGGCCGAAGGCGTGGTGGTCTGGGCATAGCCCAAGGCCGTCAGCGAGAACGTGGCGATGTGGTCAGCCAGCCGATCGACGGAAAGCTGCCGGTATTCGTCGACGCCGATCAACAGCTCGGCAATCGGACGATGCACGTAATAGAAAAGGCATTGCCCCACGATGCTGAAGCCCGTCACATAGGCCTGGCTGCGTGGCGTGCCCGCAGGCAACAAGTCGGCCAGGATTTTCTCCAACTCTTCGGCCATGGGTCGAATGTAGTCGTCGACCACTTCAGCGCAGGCCGCGGTGGGGCTGGCCAATTCACGCAACATCAACCCCAAATGCCAGGCTGGCCGCTCGGCGTACAGCATGCGGCTGAGCATCGTATGTACAAATGCTCGCAGGCGCTCGGTAGCCAGCATCGCGGGGTCCCACTCGGGCATGGGGACTTGCCCAACGCAGATGCATTGCGCCTGCCGCACGGCGTCGATATACAACCGCTGCTTGTCACCGAAGTAGTAGTTGACGCTGGCGACATTCGCTTCGGCACGGTCACAGATTTCGCGCACCGTGGCCAGCTCGAATCCCTTGTCGCAAAAGATCTGTCCTGCCGCTTCCAGCAGGCGATTTTTAGTGTCGTCGGTCATAGTTTCCGCCTCCGCCAGGGGCGTGGTAAGAGAGTGTCAAAACAGCCGATTAAAACATTTGTTTCAAACGATTATATTAAACACTCATTTCATGGGCAAGACCAGCCGCCGGGTTTTCCGTGAATCGCGATAAGTGACGGAGCCTAAATGCCATGCGACGCTAGCAGTCACGAGCAAAGCAAAGTTTCTTTGCACAATGTCTCTCGGTTTTCTAAGATTAGAAAACCCGCAGACGCCTTCCTCCGTTGCCTGCCGTTTGAACTAGCAGCTTGCCGGTTTGTTTGGCGAGCGCTTTGCTACGAGGGCCAGACCGTGAGCTCCACTTTGCCAGCGCCGGAATTGATCGAGTCGACCAAGGATGCGCTTGATACGCCGGCGCTGTGCCTGGACCTGGCGGCCATGGATGCCAACATCCGCGCCATCGTCGACGCTTGCCGCGCGCACAACGTCGCCTGGCGACCGCACGCCAAGGGGCACAAGGTGCCGGCCATTGCACAGCGCGAAATCGCCGCCGGCGCGATCGGGATCACATGCGCCAAGCTCGGCGAGGCCGAGGTCATGGCCGCCGCCGGCATCGGCGAATTGTTGATCGCCAACATGATTGTGGGTCCCATGAAGTTGGCGCGGCTTGTCGAGCTGCGCCGCATCGCCGATCCAATTGTCTGCGTCGATCACATCGACCAGGTGGCCCCCATGGCCGAAGCGATGAGTCAGGCCGGCCTGACGTTGAGAACTATGATCGAGGTCGATATCGGCCTGCGGCGCGTGGGAGTGCTGCCGGGTAAAGGGGCGCTAGCGCTGGCCGGCCAGATTCTGGAGAGCCCTGGTCTCGAACTGGTCGGCATCATGGGATACGAAGGACATTTGTTGACCGTTGCCGACGCGCATGAAAAAGGGTCGGCCATACGCGCCGCGCTGGGCCAACTGACGGACACGGCCGAAGCGTTGCGCCGCGCGGGCTTGCCGTGCGATATCGTTTCCTGCGGCGGGACCGGATCTTATCCCTTTGCTATCCAGCAGCCGGGCATCACCGAGATCCAAGCCGGCGGGGCGATCTTTATGGACGCCTATTACCGCACGCGCTGCCGCATACCCGACTTGAAGTACGCGCTGACGCTACTGACGACGATCGTCAGTCGACCGGCGCCCGATCGGGCCATCGTCGACGCCGGCCGCAAGTCGATCAACATGGAGCTGGCGATGCCACTGGTAGCGGGCCGCGACGATATCCGCGTAAAAGGATTGTCGGCCGAACACGGCACGCTGGAACTGGGGCCCACGGCGCGCGATCTAAGGATCGGAGATCGGCTGGAACTCATCCCCGGCTACGCCGACCTGACTGTGGCACTGCACGACGAACTGTACGGTTTCCGCGACGAACGGCTGGAAGTGATCTGGCCGATCGAGGCCCGCGGGAAACTGCGGTAATTTGTCGCCTCGGCCAAATGGGGCTGCTCGCGTTGCCGGCAATCTGGCAATGGCGGTCGTGCCAAAGTGTCTTGGCGCTTGGCTTACGGCTCTGCAAGCCGCCGGAAATGCCGCTTTTCCCTGGAAATCCGTCACGGTTTAGCGTACGAGCTTATTTCCTGGAAATGTGCGCCGTTCCGACGCGACTGCCGCGGCTTTGCCCCGTAAGATAAAAGGAGGGGAGCTACGGTTCTCTTTCGCCAGGGAGGGGAGTAAGAGCCATGAATGTCCTCGAATTTCTTGACGAGCACCACAGCACCTATCAGGTGATCGACCACACGGCGGCCTACAGCGCGCTGCGGATGGCCGAGGCGGTACATGTCTCGGGAGACATGGTCGCCAAGAGCGTCGTGCTGAAGGCAGGGCACGGATTCTGCTATTTCTTGGTCGTCGTACCCGCCACTTCGCGCGTGGATCTGGAAAAGATTCGCGCCACGATGGGGCTAGACGAGATCGAACTGGCCAGCGAGCAGGAGGTCGCGGCGCAGTGCCGCGATTGTGAAGTAGGCGCCATGCCTCCCTTTGGATCGCAACTGGGCATGGAGACGATCATCGACGAGTCGCTATCATCGAGTGAAGAGATCGTCTTCGAAGGCAATAGCCACCAGCAGGCGATTCGCATGAAGTATCGCGACTACTACCAGCTCGAACATCCGTTGATCGTGCGGATCGCAACTCACATTTAAACCCGCTGCGCAAAAGAGAACGCCCGATTCGTTGCTGTGAGCGACGAACCGGGCGCTGTGGGTCTCCAGCGGATATTACTCTTCTGATCTTGTCAGTTGCGCGCGATTAGCGCGACGACGGGCGCCACGTGCCAATGTCTGTGCTGACCGGCTTGGCGTACACCGCGGGCACCACGCTGCCGGCGGGCGTTGTGGAAATCGGCCGGGCGGCGGTCCGCGCATCGGCTTCGGTGTCGCGGCGCGGGGCCGATGCCGGACCGGCTTGCGTTCGCGGTTGCTCGGGCTCGGGATTCAGTTTAACGTCCGGCGGCGACGGATTACTCGGGTTGAACGGTGGGGCATTGCCTCCCGAGGCCGGCGCGCTCGGCGACGTGCTGGGGGACGGATAGTTCGACGTGCCTTGGCTACCGGATCCGTAGATCGAGGTCCCGGCATTTGGCGCGCCAAACGTCGAGCTGCCCTGTGCCGGCGCGCTGAACGTCGAATTGCCTTGCGCCGGTGCACCGTAGGGGGACGTGCCTTGTGTCGGCGCGCTGTAGTTCGAACCGCTTTGCGTAGCCGGTCCGGGGTATGTCGGAATGTTCGAGCCGTAGTTAGCCGAATCTGCGCTCGGCGGATACAAAGACGGCGCCGGCGTGACGCCCGGCATCGCGGGTGGGGCGGGTGGGCCAGCCGCGGGTACGCCAGCACCACAGCAGGCCGGAGCAGGCGGGGGTGCAACCGGCATGGCCACGGGAGCCGGAGCCAGGTAGTTCGTCGTGTAGGCCGGGTAGGCGGCCGAATAGACCAGGCGGTACGAGCTGTAAGGCACGTACTGAGTCTGTTGCACCATCGTGGTCACCGGCCGCATCGTGGTCGTAGGGCCGCACAGACCGCAACGCGTCACCGGCTGGTAGGTAGTCACCGGCGAATTGACGACGACGGGGCGGAAATAGGTCTGCGGCACATAGTTGACCACAGCGGGCGCGGCGCATGGCGCGTAATAGCTGACCGCCGGCGGAGCAGGGGGCGGGACATAAACCGGTGCGGCGGGCGCAACCGGCGCAGCTGTTCCGCAGCCGCGGCACCAGTGAAAAATCGCTTTGCTCTCGGTCGGTCCGACCAACAGCGACCCCGCGAATGCGGAAGCCATGATCACGCTACGAAGATTCAACTGTGTCATATTGTTCTCCCCCGGCAGACTGAGGTTGACCGCATCTTTGGTTAGAGTTTCTCAATTCGTGAATGTCAAGTTTTCTGTAGTGTGATTGCACCACTTGGTAGTAGTTTACAGCTAGCAAAGCCTTGTCGATTACAGAATGTGTAAGGATCAGCTGCTAGCGTTGCGGTCGCGGGCAAGGATCACGCGTTTCTCTTGTACGCAACTCATGTGCCTGCTGGCACTCTTCACGCGGAACAAATTTTCTTCGATTAGTCACTCTTGCCGGTCGAGCGACGAGCACAGATTTCTCGGCGCGCACGTTCGCACGCTTTCCGATAGCGTAGGCCCCGGAGAAGCTGGCTCGTGAATATCTTAGGTTACGCGTGCGCACCAAATGCAAGAATCTGCAGGGCCGGCAAAGATTCGCTGCGGAAATCCACGGTGACAGTCGACAGCCGGTCGAAAGGCTTCCACCCGCTGGTTGCGCGAGAGCCCAGCGCTACGATCGCTACTCTTTGCGCGGTCGGCGCATCTCGTACAAGTCGTACAAATCGAAAAACGTTTCGCGCAAGTCGCCTGGATGCGCAGCGTACGCGTTGAGCAGATCATCACGGGTGACCAGGGTTTCGTCAGGGACCAGCAATTGGAACACGCGCGCAGCTATGGTGGCGTCGATCGCTGTATCCGCCAAAAGGGGAAGTCCGACGCTTTTGTGAGCCGTAACGATCAGCCCGTGCTCCTGGCGATGACACTGCCGGCGCAAGCGACACTTGTTCCAGGGCGCCAACTGCTCGTATCCGTCGACGATGACGATCGTGCGCCTTCCGGCCTTGGCCAAAGTCGCGCGATGCGCGGCCAGCGATCGTTCGCCGTCGTGCAGTGTGATCAGCAGCGGGTCACGGCCGGCGTCGCTTAGCAACGGAAGCAGCATGGCCAATAGCGTGGATTTGCCGCTACCGTGGGGACCAATGATTTGCCCGCGCCAACCGTCAGAGCGCAGCCGCTCGACGAGCATCGCAGCGTCGAGGCCGGCAGGAAACAGATATGCAAGCGCCCCGGGTCGAACGCGGCACGTGGAAAACGGATTCGACGCACTGCGGTCATTGTCGGCGGACCGGGGCGCGGCGACTTTGACGCCAAATTCGCGGTGACCTGCTGCATCGCTCATGGCAATACGGCCCGCGCCGCCGGAATGGTGCCAAGCCGGAACGGGCATTCTTCGACCAATTGCTTGCCGCGCGCCAGGAAGACGCGCAGACGAACACACCAGCGAATCTTGACAATCACCCCGTCGTAAGTGAGTGGCGAATTGGGAAGCACAGTGCTGAATTGCCGGGGGCCGAGAAAAGCGATCTGTCCGGTCTCGTCGACCGTGGCCCGCTCGAAGGAGTGGACCGCCATGTCCTCGTCCCCTTTGCCCTCGGTCGTCCACAGCACCGAGATTTCCAAGGCTTGCGATTCACCTCCGGGCGGGGCATGGACCTGGTATGTGCCGCTGAGCGTGTCACCCGGCTGGTAGGCCTCGCGCGGCTCGTTGAGTGTCACGGTGAGGATGGGTACGCTCATCGGCCATCCTCTCGGGCGATGCGCGGACGAATCACGACCGGAAAGCTGCGTTCGAAGTCGGGCCATTGCTCGGCGGCCCCTTTGACGACAAACTTCCAGCCAATTTGATTATGAGCTGCCTTGAACGAGTGCATGGCGTCGAGCGGGACAGTAAGCGTAGCGCGTGCTTCCGAGGAGACGCTGTCTCCCGCCGCGGTCTGTTCGCAGGTAGCGAGCAATTGCTCATAGACGCGACGTATGGCCTTGCGGGTGTTTGTGCCCTGGCGGTAGGTGGTCGTTTCTTCGCAGACCAGCTTCAAGTCGAGCCGTTTGATTGTCAGACGGCCTGCCTGCGCCATGTAAACTTCGTACTCTCCGCCCGGCACAAGCGGATTTGCCGAAATCTCGACCAGTGTGGGCCCGATACCCGTGGCGATACGCAATGCCCGTATCAGCAGCCACGCAAACACGACGCCGATCAGCACGCAGGGGATTACAAAGACGGTGAGCAGCCAATCCGGAGCACCTTCCTCGAAGCTGTGCATTACCATCCGCACAAAGATCGCCACGGTGCCGTTCCACAACAGGCAAACAAGCGCCGTGGCAACCAGGCTCCATCCCCCCGTGCCGGGCGGTAATCGATAGGCCAGGACCGTGCCGGGACTGTCGTTCAGATCCTGCGGATCGGGCACAAAGGGGTACGGATCCGCGGTTGCATTCTGCGGCGGCAAAAAGAAATCCAGCCCGGGCGCGTGCTGCGCGGATGCTGCGATGCGCTCGGTCGACTTACCCCAGGTCAAAATCGTATAGATCAACCCACCGCCGCCGACCGAGATGAAGGACCCGGGAATCAACAACATCAGCCAGGCGAACCAGGTATAACCGCGCGCGAAGACGACGTTTTCCGGCTGGTCGGGGTCGTACCAGCAATGGTACTCGTCGCCAATTTGGAATTGATCCAAAATCGTTTGCGCACGTTGGGCGTCGGCCTGGAATTCACCCCGGACGTCGTAATGGCTCCAGGCGGTGAGGTTCCGACCGTCGACCTCGTAGGCGACGTGAATCTCGGGGCGCGTCAAACGCGTGTTATTCATGAGCAGCCGCGTCTCGAGCACGCGGCCGGTGGTTTCCACAAAGTCGTGGTTGGCGCGCCACTCGGGAATCGACAGCTTTAAAACGACGAAGGCCAACGAGATAACGCCGGCGACGAAGAAGACGGCGGCGAACAACCCCAGAGCGGCGCGCCCGGCCGTGGTCGAGCCGGTGCGACGCTCGCCGCGCTTCTTGCCGAGTAGGAAGGTCCAACGCGCCAAATCTGGGACTCCACTTGCAAATTCTCGACACCGATCGCGGCATGTCCCGGCCGGGGTTGCGACGATCACCGTTATCAAGCTCTATGGGCCGACATACTATAATGGCCGGGCCAGAGTTCGGCAGACCATTTCGCCCGCCGATTATCTACGCGTGAAACGCATTAAGGATTGCCTGCTTGAACATAATCTATCGTTCATCGCTGCGCGGTGTCTGTCGAATATTGCCGCGCGGGTCGTGGCAACATTCCGTGTACGCCATCGACCCGGGAGCCGCCGCTAGGACCGTGCAGATCGAGCCGGACGTCAGCAAGCGGCGCCATAGCCGCCTGCGGTGCGTTAGCCATTGTATCGCCTGCGTCATCGCCTGTGGTCTGCTGGGAAGCATGATGGTCAAACCGGCCCTCGGGGCCGCGCCCGACGAAAAAGTCGGTCCGCAGCCTGCCGCGAGCGCTTGGCCTCAATGGCGTGGACCGATGGGGCGCGCCGTGCTGACGGATACCGCCTTGCCGGCGCCGTGGCCTGCGCAACCTCTGAGGGAAGTCTGGCACGCGCGGCTCGGCACTGGCTGGTCAAGTCCCGTAGTGGTTGACGGTCGTGTATTCATCACCGACCGGCAGGGAGCAGTCGAGCGCGTGCTGGCCTTCGATGCCGACAGTGGCCGTGAGCTATGGCAAAAGTCACACGCCGTGGACTTCGATCCGCACCCGGTAGGTCGGCGGCATGGCAACGGTCCGAAAGCGACACCGCTGGTGAGCAACGGCAAAGTTTACGCCGTGGGGATTGCGGGTCGACTCGATTGCCTGCGCGCCGCCGATGGCGAGATCGTGTGGCAGCTCGACTATCCCGCGCAATTCGGCGCGCGCCAGACTCTGCCTGGGGGGCGCGCCCGCGTTAATGGTACCGAGAATGTCATCGTGCCAGTCGGAAAGGGGCAGGGGGCGCCCGTGCCGCTGTTTGGCTACACGGGATCTCCGACCATCAGCGGCGAACTTTTGATCACGCCGGTCGGCGGTCAGAACGCCGGCACGATCGTAGCTTTTCAGCGGGATACGGGTCGCGTGGCCTGGAAGACACTCGACGAGAATGTCTCCTACTCGTCCCCGGTGGTTGCCGAGATTGGCGGTAAGACGCAAGTCGTGGCAATGACGGGACCGCGCGTAGTGGGTTTGGACGCTGCCGACGGCGCGCTGCTGTGGAGTCATCCGTTCCAGGTGCAATACGACGAGAGCATCAGCACGCCGGCGATTGCCGGCGATACGGTGCTGGTCACGGCCACCGGGCGGCCGCTGACCGCATTGCGTATCAGCCGCGACGGCAATAAATACAAAAAGCAGGTCGCTTGGACCAACGAGATATTGTCGAGCTATTTATCGAGCATGGTCACCAGCGGCGAGCACGTGTATGGCATGAACGACGGTGGCGAGTTCTCGTGCCTGCGCCTGAGCGACGGCAAGATCCTTTGGACCGGCGGCAACCACGGGTATTACTGCTCGCCGATTCTTGCCGGCCGGCGCTTGCTCGCGCTCAACGAACGAGGCAGCCTGGCCGTGCTGGCCGCCGATCCGGCCGGCTACCAGGAGCTTGGCGCGAGCCAACTGGCAACAGGCGAAACGTGGACCATGCCGGCCATTGTCGGTAGCCGCATCTATGTGCGCAGCGGCGACGGGCTTGCCTGCTTTGACCTGCAGCGCTGACAAAACCGCCGGGCTCTGAACGAGCGCGCAATTTCGAGACGGCCGCGCTCGGCCGATCCGTTCGTCCAGCACACGGCGCTTTGCCTTTCGCCGTTACCTACACGCCCACGGGCTGGGCTTTTGCGCGGCGTGCAAAGCCGATGCTGCCGAGGGCTTTGTAGACTTCGTCGAGCGTCTTCTCGCCAAAGTTCGAGATACTCAACAAGTCTTCGCGGGTACACTGCAGCAGGTCGTGAACGGTGAAGATGCCGCGCTCTTCCAGGCAGTTCGTGGTGCGGACCGAAAGTCCGATTTCGGCGGTGCTCATCTCGAGCCGCTCGGTCAGTTCCTTGGCCTTCTCGTCGATAGCGCTAAGTGGAATGCGCGTCATCTGGGGTTCCCTCCCTAATGCGAGTTGTGGAAATAATTCGCAGGGCTCGTGCTTGAGCCCATCGGCCTGTCCGATTGAGCAAGAGTATAGCGATGAGCCCCGATTTTCGCCTAGCGTCTGGCGCGATTTTTTTCGCGGACGCCGTCGTGCAGTGCTAGCGTCGCGTGCTGGCTGCCACGTCTGCCGCAGGATATGCGGCGCGCTGCGAGCCGTGAATCAGTGCGTCACGCGCGTTCGTTTGGCATGAACTACGACCGCAGGTGATTCAGCGTCATGTACAGGCGTGCGGTTCTCACGACAGGCGCGCGAATCGGTACGCGGCAATTGTCATGCTTTCTTGGCGATGCGCGTCTGGCGTCGGGCATTGTCGGTAAACGTGATAATTCCGCAGCAACGGGCGACTGATCGCCTCACCGCCACAGGAGGACTGAAAGGTCGATGGGTGCCTGGGGTCTGCGTATTCGCCGCCCCCAGATTTTCGCGACAAACTGGGGGCCCAGTTCGCTCGATCCCAGCCACCCAAACTCAAATTAGACTTCGCGATCGTCCTGCTCACTGTGTCGCCAGCACCACAAAACGGGGCAAATTGCCTATAATTCATTGCATACGCAATCGACCTCACTGAAAGACGCGCGCGGTGGCTTGAAGGGTTTAGCTGCGTCTGGGAAGTCCAGGCGATGCCCCTTCGGCGGTAATCCAGCAAGGAGCTACGTTGAAAGATCTGTTTCAGGGTTTGACGCCTGCGCAACGCGCCGCGGTCGAGCACGTCGATGGGCCGCTCTTGATCTTGGCCGGGCCCGGTAGCGGCAAAACGCGCGTCGTCACGCATCGGATCGCCAACCTGCTTCGGCAGGGCGTATCGGCCTCGCGCATTTTGGCGCTGACCTTTACGAACAAAGCAGCCGACGAGATGCGCGGACGCGTCGAGCGGCTCGCTCCGGGGCAGCCCGTCCGGTTGAGCACGTTTCACCGTTTTTGCGCGCGATTGTTGCGCGAGTTCGCGCCGTTGGTCGGACTGCGAGAGAACTACACGATCTATGACACGTCGGACAGCCTGCAGGCCCTGCGGCGCGTGATCGACGAGCTGAATATCGACGCCACGCACTACACGCCACAGCAGATCGCCACGGCGATCTCGGGCGCCAAGAATCGGCTCGTGTCCGCCGAGCAATATGCGGCGCGGCCGGGCAGTCCACTTGCCAGCATCGTGGCCCGCGTGTTTCCTGCCTATCAGGCCCGCTTGCTGGCGTCGAGCGCCGTCGATTTCGATGATTTATTGATCCATGCGGTCACGCTGCTGCACGAACACCCCGAGGTCCGATCCGAGCTCGATGCACGTTTTCAATACGTCATGGTCGACGAGTACCAGGACACAAATCTGGCGCAATACAAAATCGTCCGCGCGCTCTCGGCCGACTTTCCCAATCTGGCCGTGACCGGCGATCCGGACCAGTCGATTTACGGCTGGCGAGGTGCGAACCTGAGCAACATTCTCGAGTTCGAGAAAGATTACCCCGACGTAAAAGTCGTGCGGCTCGAACAAAACTATCGCAGCACGAAACGGATTCTCAGCGTCGCGGCACAGTTGATCACGCACAACGTGCGACGCAAGCCGAAGGACCTGTTCACCGATAACCAGGAAGGGGCGCCGGTGCGTTTCGTGCGCTATGCCACGCAGCGCAGCGAGGCCGAGACGATCGCGGCCCGGATCGCGGGCGAAATTCGCGCCGGCCGCCGCCGCCCGCGCGACTTTGCCATCTTCTACCGCGTCAACGCGCTATCGCGGGCCCTGGAATTCGCACTGCGCGAACAGGGCATTCCGTACCAGATCGTCAATGGGCTGGAGTTTTTTCAGAGGCGCGAAATCAAGGACGTGTTGGCCTACCTGTTGTTGCTCAACAATCCTCGCGACGACGTCGCCTTCTTGCGCGTGATCAATACACCCGTGCGCGGCATTGGTCGGACCACGATCGAGCGACTGGCCGAGCGGGCCAACCAGCGCGGCCTCACGCTGCTGGAAGCGGCCCGCGAAAGCGGGTTGATCCCCGAGTTGAAAAAGAAGGCCGTGGTGGTCGCGCGCTTCGTGGCCATGATCGATCGTTTGGTGGCCTTGGCGGGCGGATCCATCGAAGAGATCCTGGGACATGTGCTGACCGAGACCGGCTACCGAGAGCAATTGGCCACTTCGGAAAGCGAGGAGGATCAGGAGCGGCTGGCTAATATCGAAGAGCTGCTCACCGCCGCGCGACAATTCGACGAGCGTCATGCCGGCGACTCGCAATTGAGCGATTTTCTGGAAGAGGCCAGCCTGACGAGCGATACCGACGCCTGGGACGCCGATGTCGATCGCGTCACGTTGATGACGCTGCATGCTTCAAAGGGATTGGAGTTTCCCGTTGTGCACGTGGTGGCGCTCGAGGACGGCTTGATCCCGCACGAACGCAGCCGAAACGAGGCCGATGACCTGGAAGAAGAGCGGCGCTTGCTTTTCGTCGGCATCACACGCGCTCAGCAAGAGTTGCACCTCAGCCTGGCCCAGAGTCGCGAGTTTCGCGGGCAGCGGCGGATGACGATTCCCAGCAGCTTTCTCTTCGAACTGCCGCTCGATGAGTTGGACTCTTCGGCCGAGGCGTGGATGGACCCGCTGACAGACACCGGGGCCGTGCGCGCTCAGGATAGTCACGAGACGGATCATGACGAACACCCGGGAGACGACTCGTTCGACTTTGGTGCCCTGGCGGACCAAGGCCACATAGGGGAGGAGGCACCACCGGATGTCGCACCGCGACCGGTAGGTCCAGCATGGCACGGCAAATCGTTGCGCACAGCTGCTGAACTGCTCGGCGAAGCTGGACCCAACACGGCGATCGACCCGTCGACGCCGTCGTATCCTGACCGTGCCAGTGTCGCTGCCGTGGGCTCAACGGCCAGTGGATTGAACACGGCCGCCGAGCTGTTTAGCGAGTTGACACCGGCTCCGCGCGTCTCGCCCGATGATTTCTATCAGGGGATGCTCGTACGGCATCCCGAGTACGGTTTGGGCAAAATCGTCGCGCTATCAGGCGGCGGACCGCGCCGCACGGCCACCGTGGCATTTGCCTCGGGTGTAGGCCAAAAGAAATTCGTGGTCGGGCAGAGCACGCTACGGCCAGCAAAGGGTGCGTAGCGGATCGCGCTACCCCTGTGCCCGTATCGCGACGCTTAGTCCCGCGGCGCCTGGTACTTCACGCGACCAGCGACGAGCACGGTTTCGGCACGG